>CALWEB010000054.1 GCA_944376955.1 uncultured Agathobaculum sp.
TTAAGTGCCGCTGAGACGGGGAGTTGTTCAGCGGACGAAAGGGACGAAAATCCCCTGCGGTGTTGTAGTCGCATCCCGCTGCTGCAACTGTTTAGGCATTTCCTAAATCGCTGTGGCAACAGATGAAATGATTTAGGAGGTGTCTTTTTCTATGTCCAAAAAGGAAAATATTTTTGTCCGCTCCCTGCATGAACTCAAAAGCACGCGCTGTTTGGCGCTGACCGCGCTGCTGATTGCCATCAATATTGCGCTTGACCTGCTCGGGTTGACCATCAAGCTGCCGCCCAACCTGCGCATCGGCTTCGGCTTTTTGTGCAATGCCGCAGTCGGGATGCTGTTCGGGCCGGTGGTCGGCATGATGTCGGGCGTGTGCACCGATGTGCTCGGTTATTTTGCCGGGAATCTGACCATGGGGGCCTATTTCCCCGGTTATACGCTGACCGCGATTACTGCTGGACTGTTCTGGGGGCTGTGGCTCTATCCACGCAAGTTTTCGGTTTGGCGCGCGCTCGGGGCGAAGGCTTGCATCAACCTGTTTTGCAATATCGGCCTGAACACCCTGTGGCTGACACTGACAGGCGGCAAGGCAATGGGCGTACTGCTTGCCTTGCGTGTGCCGAAAAACCTGATTATGCTGCCGTTTGAGGTTGTCCTGCTGTATGTCGGCATGAAGCTGGTGCTGCGGCTGTACTATGCCTTGCCGGGCACGGTAGAAGCCAAGCGCGCGGCCGAAAAAAACACCCTTTGACGATCCTTCTGCCGTCCGGCCATGCCGGGCGGCTTTTTTGCGCATATTGGTGTTTAGTTTTTGTAGAGTTTTCCGATTTTCCCTATGCAAAGCGGCAAAGTTTTGGTATACTATATACGATAGCGATGAACGGCGGAGCGCCGTTCGCTGAAAGGAAGTGACTGCTTTATGAAATTGACAAAAGAAAGCATCAAACATAACGCGTCCTGGAAGGGTTACCGGCTGCCGCAGTACGATATCGACGCGGTACGCGAAGCCACGCGCAACGCGCCGACCTGGCTGCATTTTGGCGCGGGCAACCTGTTTCGGGCGTTTCCCGCTGTGCTGGCACAGCGTATGCTGACCGCAGGGCTGTCTGGGACGGGCGTCATCTGCTGCGACGGTTATGACGAGGAACTGATCGAGCGCTGCTACCGCGCCTGTGATCATCTTTCGCTGGTGGTGACCCTGTATTCCAACGGCACGATCAACAAGGAGGTTGTGGCTTCGGTTACGGAGAGCCTCAAACTGAGCGAAGATGGGATGCGCCTGAGTGAGATCTTCCTGGCGCCGTCCTTGCAGATGGTCAGCTTTACGCTGACGGAAAAAGGCTATGTGATCCAGGATGATGAGCATGAGTTCCTGCCGGATTATGCGCATGACCGTGAGAACGGGCCGGACGGGTGCCAGTCCTTCTTCGGTAAGCTGGCATCGCTCAGCCTTGCGCGCTGCCGCGCGGGGATGCCGCCGCTGGCGTTGGTTTCGCTGGATAATTGTCAGGATAACGGTATCCGTTTGGAACGCGCTGTGCGTTATATGGTACAGGCATGGCAGGAAAAGGGCTTCATCACAGAGGATGAATACTTCTATCTGCTCAAGAAGAACACCTATCCGCTGTCTATGATCGACAAGATCACGCCGCACCCGGATACCCGCATCGCGGATAAGCTGGAAGCGGACGGTTTGGAAAACGCCCGCCCGTTTGTCACGGAAAAGGGCACCTATGCCGCAATTTATGTCAACTCCGAGAGCCCGCACTATCTGCTGATCGAGGATGCGTTCCCGAATGGGCATCCGCCGCTGGAGCAGTGCGGTGTTATCCTGACCCGCCGCGATATCGTGGAGAAGTCCGCGATGATGAAGGTCAGCACCTGCATGAACCCAATGGATACCGCACTGGGCGTTTACGGCTGTATGCTGGGGTATACCCAGATCAGCGCGGAGATGAAGGACAAGGAACTGGTCAACCTGATTACGCGCATGAGCGAGCAGGAAGCCATGCCGATGGTAGCCGACCCGGGCGTAATCGACCCGGTTTCCTTCCTGCATGAAGTGCTGGGCGAACGCTATCCCAACCCGTTTTTGCAGGATTCGCCGCAGCGTATTGCAACCGATACTTCGCGTAAGATTGCGCCGCGTTTTGGTGTGACGTTGTATGCATACTATAATTCTACGCTGCCGGCGCACCGCGCGACCAAGCTGGTGTATATCCCGCTGGCATTGGCGGGCTGGCTGCGCTATCTGGTGGGCGTGGATGACCGCGGTGAGCCGTTTGAACTCAGTCCGGATCCCAATCTGGAACATGTCCGTTCGCTGATGGGCAATCCAAAGCTGGGGGACGAGGTTTCCGAGGAACAGCTGTATCCGCTGCTGGCAAACCGTTATTACTTTGGCGTCAACCTGTTTGAAATCGGCGTGGGTGAGACGGTCGTGCGTATGTTCAATGAACTGAACAAGGGGCCGCGCGCCATCCGCGAGACACTGCGCCGCTACTGCGGGGAAGAGAAGCAGGAAGAGTGGATCCTGTAAAAGTCCGCATCAACAAAAGACAAAGGGGAGAACCGAAAGGTTCTCCCCTTTGTGTTTGGCTTACCGTTTTTCACCTTGTGCGACCAGTTGGAAGCCGGGCACAAAGCGCAGCCAGTGGCCGCTGGCAAAGCGGGCTGTGAACAGGATGCCGCGGCACAGCCAGTCGGCAACCATGGCGATCCAGATGCCGATAGCGCCCATCTGGAACATTACTGCAAGGACATAGCCGCTGCCCAGCCGCAGCAGCATCATGGATGCAATCGAGCAAACCATGGGGTAGCGCACATCGTTTGCCGCGCGCAGCACGTTGGGCAGGGTGAACGACAGCGGCCAGATCAGCATGGCGCTCGTGTTATGGATCAGGATAAGCGTCCGCCCCAGCACAAGCGCTTCGGGGGACAGGCTGTATATTTTCAGCACCAGCGGTGTGACAAGGATGGTGGCCAGACAGCAGCTGGCATGGATGAGATAGGTGATCTTCATCAGTTTTTTGGCCATGCGGCGCGCCTGATCAAGATCGCCTGCGCCGATGCACTGGCCGACCACTGTGATGATGGCAAGGTTCATGGCCTGACCCGGGATGCAGGCGACTGCGTCAAGGTTGTTCGCCACGGCGTTTGCCGCGATCTGTGTGGTTCCGAACAGGGCGATCATGCTGACAACCAAAATGTGCCCAAGCTGGAACAGGCTGTTTTCCAGCCCGTTGGGCACGCCGATCTGTAAAATCCGGCGGATAAGCGCTCCATCCGGCCGGAAATGGCCGCCGCGGCGCAGGCTGACGATGTGTTCGGGATGCAGCAGCAGGATGGTGATGACGACCGCTGCCACGCCGCGGGAGAACACAGAAGACAGGGCGGCGCCTGCCACGCCCAGTTTGAGCACAAAGATCAGCAGGGAGTTGCCGATGAGATTGACAATGTTAATCAGTCCCGCAATCATCATGGACACACGGGAGTTGCCCTGCGCGCGGAACAGTGCGGCACCTGCGTTGTAGATGGCAAGCACGGGATAGGAAAATACACTGACGGTCAGATAAGTCAGGGCGCTGTTCATGACGTCCGATTCGATCGAGCCGAACAGCAGCCGCAACAATGGTTCGCGCAGCACCATGACCAGCACACTCAGCGCGACCGAGATGCAGGCAACGACGAAATACAGCTGGCGGGCTGCGTTGCAGGCGCGCCGGTTGTGCCGCGCGCCGAGCAGCTGCGCGACGACGACCGCGCCGCCGGTGGCAAGCGCGGCGAAGATGTTGATGATCAGCACATTGAGCATGTCAACCAGCGACACGCCCGAAACCGCCGCTTCGCCCACAGAGGATACCATGATGGTGTCGGCAAGGCCGACCGTGATGGACAGCACCTGTTCCAGCACCAGCGGCCAAATCAGCTTTTTCAGTGCGGCGTTAGGAAATAGTTCTTTACTCGTTGGCGATACGCCTTCTTTCTATAAAATAACACGATAGGCTTCGATCAGCCGTTCGAGTGACCAGGCCGCGTTGGCCGGGCTGGTGGAGGGGAGCTGCGTGATCGGGATGTGCAGCTGTGGTTCGATCAGCTTGCGGTACAGCTCGGCGGATTTGCCGCCGGTGGCAAAGATGCGGCTGATCCGGCTTTCGCGCACCAGTTTGCCAATGTCGTTCGGCACAGCGTTGCGGATGCTGGTGTCGGATGCGCCCGCGATGTCGCAGCGGGCGATGGTATCCCACAGCGCAACGTGATGTTTCAAGCACATCGCGCGTTTCTCCTCGATGGTCTGCGGCAGCGGTTCGCCCAGCACGGCGGCAAGCACCCGCCAGAAGCGGTTTTGCGGGTGACCATAGAAAAAGCCGACTTCGCGCGATTTTGGGCTCGGGATGGAGCCGAGCAGCAGCACGCGTGATTCGCTGTCATACAGCGGCGGGATGGTGTGGACAACGGTCTGGATGTTCATGCTTCCTCCTCAATCACAGATAGAAAAGCGCGGAATGCGCTGGGCAGCGCATATTCCGCGCGCAGGGCGGACGGGCTGACAAAGGTCAGTTCTGCCGGCTGGTTGGCCAGTTCGATATAATATCCGTTCATGTGCCATTCCACATGGGTGAACACATGCTTGGCAGGCTGCAGGGACAGCAGTTTTGCCACCTGCCAGCCGCGCGCAGAAAGGGCAGCGCGGATTTCGTCCGGCGACAAATGGCCGTCCAGCGCAGGCAGCTCCCACAGGCCGGCCAGCAGGCCGGTTTTCGGCCGCCGCGTCAGGCCGACCAGTGGCCCGCGCCGCAGCAGCAGAACCGTGCGGTTTTCAACCCGGCGTGCCTTTTTCGCCGCGCGCAGCGGCAGAAGGGCGGCGTTACCGTGGTGGTAGCCCAGACAAAGGTGCTGCACGGGGCAGTCGCCGCACAGCGGCGCGCCGTTGGGCAGGCAGACCATGGCACCCAGTTCCATCAGCGACTGGTTCAGGTCGCCCGGCCGGTCAGACGGCATCAGGGCAGCAAAGCGTTCGCGTGTGCGCTTTTTGAAGGCGGTGTCGGTGATGGGGGTGAAATCATTGTCCAGACGGGCGGCGACGCGCAGTACATTGCCGTCCACCGCGGGAACCGGGATGCCGCAGGCGATCGACGCGATGGCGCCAGCGGTGTATTCCCCAATGCCGGGCAGCGCGAGCAGCGCATTATAATCGGCGGGCAGTTCGCCGCCGTATTTCTCGCAGACCTCAACGGCTGCGCGGTGCAGATTGCGCACGCGGCTGTAATAGCCAAGCCCTTCCCACAGCTTGAGGTAAACGGATTCGTCCGCGGTGGCAAGCGCGCGCACATCGGGCAACGCCTCCATCCAGCGGGTGAAATAGCCCAGCACGGCCTGTACGCGCGTCTGCTGGAGCATGATTTCACTCACCCAAACGCGGTAGGGCGTGGGCTGGGCGCGCCAGGGGAGGTTGCGGTGCCCCTGGTCATACCAGCCAAGCAGCGGCGCAACGATGGCAGGGGTAACGCCGCTCAATGCTGCATGTCCTCCAGCGTCTGGCCGGTGTAGAACATGGTGAAAACAGCGTCTGCGATGTGTTTGTGTTCGTCATCATGTACTTCAACCATATAAACGGCGGTTTTTTTGCCGAGTTTCCGCTCGTAAGCGACTGCGGTGAGCGTTTTGCCAAGGCGACCGGGACGGTAGTAGTGGATATTGCTGTCCAGCGTCACCGCCACCAGACCGTGTGAGGCCGCAGCGGAGCCTGCGGCAATATCGCAAAGCGTAAAGATGGTGCCGCCGTGCGCCAGCCCGAGCGGGTTGAGCAATTCCTCCGTCAGCTCCAGCTCGACCGTTGCACCGCCGTCTTTGTCCAGTGTGATCACGTGCATGTGCATCAGCTTGTTTAGGCCGCTGGCCTCCTGACGCATTTTCAAAATTTGTTCAATCGTCATTCAAAAGGGACCCCTTTGTACAAACATGGTGCGGCAGAAACAATCGCCGCACCAGCGTATGGATTTCTTTTTCTATTATA
>CALWEB010000055.1 GCA_944376955.1 uncultured Agathobaculum sp.
TGAGCTGCATCAATCCGGCAAAACAGCCCGAGGTAAAGGACGCAATCAGCACTGCGATAAACGGACGCTTGAGGCGCAGGGTAACACCGTACATGGCGGGTTCTGTGATGCCCGCCACCAGCGCGGAGAAACCGGCGGCAGCAGCCGTCTGACGCATATTTTTATTCTTCGAACGCAGCGCAACCGCCATGGATGCACCGCCCTGTGCCAGATTGGCACCCAGCTGTGCGACCATCACAATGGTCTCATAGCCGAGCGAGCTGAGGGAGGCAATCGCAATCGGGGTCAGGACATGGTGCATACCGAACAGAACCAGCACCGGATAAATACCGCCAATGATGCCGACGGCCAGCCAGCCGAGGTTTTCCTGAATCCAAACCAACACACCGGAGAGCGCGTCACCCGCGATCGCACCGGCAGGGCCAACCACCCACAAGGCGATCGGGGCGCAAATCAGCACAATCAGCATAGGATCCAAAAAGGTCTTGGTAATGGCAGGGGTGATGCGGTCAACCGCCTTTTCCACCTTAGACAAAATCCACGCCATGATGATGGCAGGCAGGATGGAATACGGATAGTTTGCCGCCGTTACCGGAATGGCAAACAGCGAAACCGGCTCACCGGCGGAAAATAGCGCCTGCAGCGAGGGGTGGATGAGGATACCCGCGATGGTAATGCTCAAAAACAGGTTAGCATTGAAGTAGCGGGCGGCGGATGCGGCAACGAGGATCGGCAGGAAGTAGAACGAGCCATCACCGATGACCGTTAGCACCTGATAGGTCATGCTCTCGGTCTGCAGCACACCCAACATGGGCAGCAGCACAAGCAACACCTTCATCATTGCACAGCCGATAACCGCGGGAATGACCGGTGTCATAGCGCCGAGCAGCGCATCCATCATACGGGCGGGAATGCTCTTTTTCTTTGCTTCCGGCGCAGGTGTGGCTGCCTGATCGAGCACACCCAGTTCCTGCAACGCACGGAACACCACAGGGACACGGTTGCCGATGATAATTTGATATTGTCCGCTGCTGCGCACTACACTGATGACGCCGGGAATCTGAGATACGGCGTCATCATCAGCCAAGCTTTCATCGGCCAGTGTCAAGCGCAGGCGGGTGGTACAATAGGTAGCGCCGCGGATATTCTGTTTTCCTCCAACGCATTCCGTAATCTGCTTTGCGGTTTGTTTCCAATCCATTTTCTTTTCAACCTTTCTTCATTTCAGATAAAAAGGATAATTTCTATCCAAAACCAGCCTCTCCGCGCGCTTGAGATGCGGGTTCTTTCTAAAATTACTGCTTTGTCACCCGCGCAATATGCACGGTCAGGTATAATTCTTCCTCTTCGCCCAGATGCTGTCCGCGGGTCTGCGCAATATAGTCGGCAATCTTACGCGTGCAGGCATAGGCCTCCGGATATTTGCTGCGAACCGCATCCAGCAGTTCGCTGTCGTCATCTTCATAATAGGTACCCAGCATCAAACGCTGGGCGAAAAACTTCACATGGGTCAAAAACCGATAATAAGCCATGGAAGAAACATCAAATTCCATTTGGAAATGCTGGTGTACGATATCGCAAATGGCATGGATCAGTTCGGTGATCTCGTACATCTGACTAATTTCCATGCCAGTTTCCGCGTTGACAAAGTGAAGCGCCATAAAGGCGGCTTCATCCTCCGCAAAGGATACCGAAAGCGCCTCGCGCACCATTTGCGCCGCCTGCAAACCGACGGCATATTCATCCGGATAGTAACGCTGGATTTCCCAACGCATGGTGTTGCGGATAACCAGACCATTTTGATACCGCTGGACGGCAGAGTAAATATGATCGGTGATCGTAATATAAATGTTCTCGTCCAGTTTTTTCCCAAGCTTTTCTTCCGCCATCTGGATGATTTTTTCACTCAGCACCATGTAATTCATGGGTATGCGGGCAATCAGCTCCTGAAACCGGCTGGTATTCTCCTGGGATAACTGAAAAACCTGCTCCGCTCTTGCATATGGGACCCTGTCACCGCAGCTCTTTTGAAAAACAATGCCCTTCCTCATGACGACAATTTCTTGTCCCTGCTCATTTGTTGAGACAAAGGCATTGTTGTTTAAGATACGCCGCACGGTATAGTTTCCCAACCAAATCCCCCTCTTTTTGAAAAAAGAATATAAAAAAAGCAAGCACCACCACAAAAACCCTTCTATAGGGTTTAACAGCGGTCTTGCCTGCCTTACCAGTGACAATCCATGTATGAAATTACGATACTTAGTATATTCATTTTGCAATCCATTGTCTATTCTGATTCTCCACAATTATTTCAAGGTTTTTTGTCAAAAATGATCAATTCCCGCGATAAGCCGCTGCCCACTATCGTACGCCATATGATATTGACAATTTTCGATATGAGGTATATACTGTGCTTAGATCGAATAAATTAAATCTGAGGGGGCGGTCATGATACGTGACTATGTAGCGGACGCAAAGGTGTTCAAAGCGTTTTGCGATGTTAACCGTTTGCAGATTCTGGAACTGCTACGCAGCGGCGAAAAATGCGCCTGCGTTTTGCTGGAAGATCTGCAAATTAGCCAGTCCACCCTTTCCTACCACATGAAAATTCTGTGTGATTCCGGCATTGTTGTCGGACGCACCGAGGGGAAATGGACGCACTACGCCATCAGCGACCAAGGAAGTCAAAAAGCGCAGGCGCTGCTTGCAGAGCTGACGCGCAAAAGCACCCGTCCCCAAGCGAACTGCACCTGCCAAGGATAAAAGCCATCGGCCGGACGATGGCTTTTCTTCCGACTATCAAATCGAAAATTTTAGAACTGTTTGTCCGGTGAAAGGGGTATCACAGATGCAAATATTGCATACCATTTGTCTATTGATTCAGGATCAGGTATTGGGCATGAAATGGCTCAATACGCTCATTGGGAACGGGCTGGAAGCCGTCGGTCTGGAACGGAGCAGCCTGTTGGGCGGAGCCTTGCAATTCTTCTTATATGATACGATTAAAATCTTTGTCCTGCTGTCCGTATTGATTTTTGGTATCTCGTATCTTCAAAGCTACTTTCCGCCCGAGCGCACCCGGCAGATTCTGGGACGGTTCCACGGCATCGGCGCCAATACCGTCGCAGCCCTTCTGGGTACCGTGACTCCCTTCTGTTCCTGCTCGTCCATCCCTATTTTTATGGGGTTTACCAGTGCCGGACTGCCCATCGGCGTCACTTTCTCCTTCCTGATTTCTTCCCCCATGGTGGATTTGGGATCTCTGGTGCTGCTGATGAGCATCTTTGGGGCGAAGGTTGCAATCGTATATGTACTGCTCGGTCTCGTGATTGCAGTGGTCGGCGGCACCCTGCTGGAAAAACTCAAGATGGACCGCTATGTGGAGGATTTCATCAAAAGCGCACCGCATATGCAAAGCGAAAGCAGCACACTCACCCGACAGGATCGGGTTGCTTTTGCCAAAGAGCAGCTGCAAAGCACCATCCGAAAGGTCGCGCCTTATATCTTCATCGGTGTCGCGATCGGGGCCGTTATCCACAATGTCATCCCACAGACATGGGTTGAAACCATTCTCGGCAGCAACAATCCTTTCGCAGTGATTCTAGCCACGGTGGTAGGTGTTCCCATGTACGCCGACATTTTCGGCACCATCCCCGTTGCAGAAAGCCTGCTGTTCAAGGGCGCGGGACTCGGCACGATCCTATCCTTTATGATGGCGGTCACCACACTGAGCCTGCCTTCCCTGATTATGCTCAAAAAGGCAGTCAAACCCCAGCTGCTTGCTGTCTTTATTGGTATCTGCACGGTTGGCATTATCCTTGTCGGTTATTTCTTTAATATTTTTCAATATTTTCTGATCTAAGGCTAAAAATTTCTGCTGATTGCGATTCAAAACAAGCTACATTTTATGAGGAGGTTTTTTTATCATGGGACTGTTTGGTTTTGGAAAGAAAAAGAACACAGAAGCGCAGACGCCTGCCTGCGCCTGCCAATGCGGATACTCCACAGCGGAGGCGCATCCCACGCAACCTACAGCAGCATCGACCGATATCCATACAGGCACACTTTCGATCAAGGTATTGGGACCCGGCTGCGCATCCTGTCACACCTTGTTGGAAAACACCAAGGCAGCTGTCTCCAGTCTCGCGCTGGACACGGATGTGGTGTATATCACCGATCTGGCACAGATCGCGGGTTATGGCGTAATGCAAATGCCTGCGTTGGTGGTCAACGAAAAGCCGGTGGTAATGGGTAAAGTCCTCAAGCCGGAAGAAGTTGCGGACATTCTGAGAAATTCACTGGTCGGAACCAAATGAAATCAATCGTGATGGAAGGAGAAAACGCAATGCACCCTCAATGCCATCCACAGGCAGACCAAGCACAGACAAACGAAAAACCCGCTTTGTGCTGCGTTGGGAAACCTAAGGTCGCCTTTGTCTGCGTCCACAATTCCTGCCGCAGTCAGATTGCTGAAGCGCTGGGCAAAAAACTTGCGAGCGATGTGTTTGAAAGCTATTCTGCCGGCACTGAATTAAAAGCGCAGATCAATCCCGATGCCGTGCGGATGATGAAACAGCTGTACGGCATTGACATGGAGGAAACGCAGCATAGCAAGCTACTCTCCGATATCCCCCAACCGGATGTTGTTATCTTTATGGGCTGCAACGTCCGTTGCCCCCATGTCCGCTTTCAATATGCGGAAAACTGGGGATTGGATGACCCATCCGGTCAAAGCGATGCTGTCTTTGCCGAAACCATTGCTCAAATAGAGAAAAATATACTCAAACTTAAAAACAAGCTGTGCTAATCCCACCTATACCATTCCTCTACCCCGATTTGTCATGCCCCTTCGTCCAAGGGCACTGCACTGATTTTTAAAATCCGCAAGCCGCAACATTTCGTTGCGGATTGCGGATTTTTTGCTGTGGATCAGCGCTTATTTGTCTCTTTGCCTGCCGCCTTTGCAGCAGTACCAACACACCTCAATGCCAATTTTACACCGCAGGTGTCGCCGTCTCTGTCAACGGAGGCATTTTCTCGCAGGAGGTGCAAATATCCTCCTCCGAAGCGCCATTGCAGCTGACAAAGCTGTCGCCCACGGTTGCAATCGCACCGAACTCAACCGGCACAGCGACGCAGATATCTTGCGAAATGGTAAAGAAGCAAGAGCCGTTCTTCACACCGCCGCATACCTCACGGCCGGGAATCACAACCGGGGAACCGCAGCATTTGGTCACGGTTGTACCAGCCTGTGCAAAGGGGGTTACCGTCACCGGCACACAAATCGAGGCCGATTGGTATCCCACGGCAGGACAAGTCTGTGCTTCATTAATCATATCTGAAGTTGCATTCACCATAAGATGGTCTCCTTTCTGGCAATCGCCATTGTCATGTTATGCCCCAAATCCCAGCACGTTCCCTTTTCTTCTTTCTTCGGCAATGGCTCGCAAACAGCTTCAAACGGACAGCGGTCATTCATGCTGCTTCCTTTATATCATGAAATGGGAGTATTCCCCAGAAGGAGGTAACACACATGGGTGTTACAAATTCCAACAAAAGCATTAACACCACCCGCATTGCCTGCGACGGCACTTTGCGGGTGACACTGGCGCTGACCGCAGCGCCGGATATTATTTCCAACCCCACCGACATTGTGCTGGTGCTGGACCGTTCCGGCAGCATGGCCGGCACACCGTCGGCCAGCATGAAGCCGGGGGCAAAAACCTTTATCGCCCTGATTGACGAGGCCACTGACAGCGCAAAAGATGGCCAGATCGGCTATGGAAGCCGGATTGGGATCGTCAGCTTTGCCAATACGGCGACGACAGATACCCCGCTGATCACCGCAGTAGACACCTTGAAAAGCGCGGTGGACAGTCTGGCCGCCGGAGGAAGCACCAACCATGCGGACGCCTTTACCAGAGCTGTCGAACTGTTCGACCCCACCTCCGGCAACGCCAAGGTGATCGTGATGTTCACCGACGGCAACACCACTGCCGGCGACCCGCCCGCCCCTGTGGCTGCTGCGGCCAGAGCACAGGGCATCGTGATTTACTGCATTGGCCTGATCGGCTCGGACGGTCTGGATATCAACGCCCTAAACAGCTGGGCGACCGATCCGGATGCCGCCCATGTGGCAGTAACTCCGGACGCGGCTGATCTGGAACGGATTTTTGCCGAGTTGGCCGCGAACATTTCCAAACCCGGCGCGACCAATATCACCATCCATGAGACCGTCAACGCGGATTTTGCCATCACCAGCATTTTATCCCCTAACAAAGGCTCCGCTTCCATGTTGGACGCCCATTCCCTGCAATGGACGATCCCCGCACTGGGTGTCAGTGCCAGTGAGAGCGCGTCGCTCGACTTCTTGGTCCGCCACATCGGCCAGACACCGGGCACCAAGCCGGTCAACCAATCCATCACTTACACCGACACCGAGGGAAATATCGTATCCTTCCCAGATCCCGTCGTGTCGGTGGAATGCGATGTTGTGGTGCATCCGGAAGAATGCCCTGTGCCGGTAAACCTAACCGTCGAAGGCTGCACCGATGCGGTTCTGGTTAATATGGGCGAGGTCTCTTTGGATTCCCAAGGCCGGATCATCCAGATGGATGTAACCATCCAGAACGTCTGTCCGGGAAAGCGGGTCTCCCTTGCCGCTATCCTCACCGAAGTGGATCAGGATGGCATGGAACATCAGCGCGGGATGAAAGCCATGACCATTCCGGCGCACCACTCTGCTACCTGCCGTGATGTACGAGTCAAGTGCATCAAATTTGTCGTTCCGGAGGATTTGAGCGTATCCGGCAGAGCCATGTGCAGCCCCCGCAATTTTAAGGCAAGGTTTATTGCCCACAACATTGACACCGATTATCGCTGCTGCGAATCCATGATTACGCTCTCGTGACACTCTCGCCGCCCAGCCCGGGCGGCGGTACATATTTATTGGAGTGCCCTTCCTTTTTGGTACCATCTTGTTTTCTTCACCAAAAAAGCACTTATGCGTAGTAAAATCGTGAGAATTTATTATCATCTTGTCGTTTTTTGACACAAAACAGAAAATTATGCCTTGACGAACCGTGTGTTATTGTATAGAATAGACTAGACTGTTTGTACTAATTACAGGGAAGCATCACTTCTCCGATCAACAGTCCAAACAGTAAACAAAATGAAGGGATCGAATGTAGTGGACAAGAAAGAATTCCAACCTTATGTTCCCGCCAACAAAGTCATGCCTGAATTTACAGTAGTATCCATCCTACTGGGTGCCATTCTGGCAGTGGTCTTTGGCGGCGCGAACGCCTATCTAGGCCTGCGAGTCGGCATGACGGTATCTGCCTCCATTCCCGCAGCTGTAATCTCGATGGGCATCATCCGAAAAGTCTTGCGGCGTGACTCCATTCTGGAGAACAACATGGTGCAGACCATCGGCTCTGCCGGTGAATCCGTTGCGGCCGGTGCCATCTTCACCCTCCCCGCGCTGTTCATGTGGGCAAAGGACGGCCTGTGCGACGTACCGTCGCTGATTGAGATCGGCCTGATCGCGCTGTGCGGCGGTGTGCTGGGTGTTTTGATGATGGTTCCCCTGCGCAGCGCACTGATCGTGAAAGAACACGGCGTACTCGCTTACCCCGAAGGACAAGCTTGTGCAGAAGTGCTGATCGCCGGTGAAGAAGGCGGCTCCAAGGCTTCTACCGTATTCTCCGGTCTGGGCATTGCTGCACTTTACAAGTTTGTGGCCGACGGCCTGAAAATCTTCCCCAGCGAAATCACCTATGACATCTCCGCATACAAAGGCTCCGGTATCGGCATTGATGTGCTGCCGGCGCTGGCCGGTGTCGGCTACATCTGCGGCGCGCGGGTATCTTCCTACCTGTTTGCCGGCGGTGTACTGGGCTGGCTCGTCATCATGCCGTTGATGTACCTGTTCGGCGGCGATGCCATCCTGTTCCCTGTCACGGACATGACCATCGCCCAGCAGGTTGCCAAGAATGGCGTATCCGCGCTGTGGGGCAACTATCTGCGCTATATCGGCGCCGGCGCCGTTGCCTGCGGCGGTGTGCTCAGCCTGCTCAAATCCCTGCCCATGATCATCCGCACCTTTAAGGATTCCATGGGCGTCTACGGTAAGGGCCGCGAGAACAGTGGCCTGCGTACCCAGCAGGATCTTTCCATGCGCAGCGTATTGATCGGCATTCTGATCGTTGCATTAGCCCTGTGGCTGATCCCTGCGATCCCGCTGAACTTCTTCACCGCGCTGATCGTCATCGTCTTCGGTTTCTTCTTTGCGACGGTGTCCTCCCGTATGGTAGGTCTGATCGGTTCTTCCAACAACCCGGTTTCTGGTATGGCGATCGCCACGCTGCTGATCTCCACCATCCTGCTCAAGTCCACCGGCACAGTCGGGACAGAAGGCATGACGGCTGCTATCGTCATCGGCGGTATCATCTGTGTCATCGCTGCCATTGCCGGCGACACCTCGCAGAATCTGAAGACCGGCTTCCTGGTTGGCTCCACCCCCAAGAAACAGCAAATCGGTGAAATCATCGGTGTTGTGGTTTCCTCCATTGCCATCGGTGGTATCCTTTATCTGCTGTCCATGGCTTGGGGCGGGTATGGCTCGGATGCCCTGCCCGCGCCGCAGGCGATGCTGATGAAGATGATCGTCGAAGGCGTTATGGGTGGCAATCTGCCTTGGAACCTTGTCTTTGCCGGTGTCTTTATCGCGCTGGTCATTGAGATTCTGGGCTTGCCAGTTCTTCCGGTTTCCCTCGGCCTGTACCTGCCCATCTACCTTTCCGTCCCGATTATGCTGGGCGGTGTCCTGCGCTGGTTCCTGGATAAGCGCAAATACGACTCCGAGAAGGAGCAGAACAGTGTCATCCAGTCCGGCATCCTGTACTCTTCCGGCCTGATCGCCGGTGAAGGCATCGTCGGCATTCTGCTGGCCATGCTGGCGGTTATCCCGATGGGTGCAAACAGCAATGTGGGTGAATTCATCGACGTGAGCGCCTCCTTCAGCATCGGTAAGATCGGCGGCCTGATCGTATTCGCCGTGCTGCTGCTGAGCATGTACTTCTTTGCGACAAAGGATCAGAAGCGTTCGAAATAAAAAGATTGCTTTCTTGCAAGCAGGGCTGTATACTTTGGTATGCAGCCCTATTTGATCATTCTAGGAGAGTATAATATGGCAAAAAAGCAGCAAAATTACCTGGACTTTATCCCTGTGATCAACCCGCAAAACAGCTGGAGTCAGGACGAAAACGGCATCGTCACCATTGACATGGTCCACCGCGGCTTTTATGCGCACATTGCACAGAAATTTTTTCATACGCCCCGCGTCAGCCACATCAAGCTGGACGAATACGGCAGTTTTCTGTGGAAAGAAATCGACGGTATTCAAAACGTTGGTGTTCTGGCACAAAAAATGAAGGCGCAGTTTGGCGAACGTGCAGAGCCGCTGTATGACCGGCTGGTCAAATATATGCAGATTTTGCACAACAACCGGTTTATCCTGTTTCTCGGAAAGGACAAGGTAAAGCCATGAACACCGGACAAATTATTTTCGGCATTCTCCTGTTTGCCGTGGTCACAGTGATCCTGTATATCTGGGGTCTGCGCCGAAGCATGACCCAAACCGCCGATTTAGAGCGGATCCTGTTGAACAAGAGCGCCACCCGCGTCATCCAATACCTGAAGCATCATCCAACAATCACCCAACAGGAGATTGCACGTCAGGTCAAAAATGTCAAAGCCGGACTATTTTGGTCCCGCAAACACGTAGAGGTGCAGAACGCGCCTGCCTTTGCCAAAAAACTGACCCTCTATATGCTGGAACAACAGCTGCTGGAACAAACCGGCAGCTCCTGTTACAAACGGAAATCTTAAACAACCTCAGAAAGGAGCATCCTACATTATGAACGTATTGGCACAATTAGAACCCCAAAGCGTATTCCATTTTTTTGAGCAGATGTGTGCAATCCCGCACGGCTCCGGCAACACCAAAGCCGTCAGCGACTGGTGTGCTGCCTTCGCACGGGAGCGCGGTCTGGAATACCATCAGGACGCCGATAACAATATCATCATCATCAAAGAGGCCACGCCCGGTTACGAGCAGGCTGAACCCATCATTTTGCAGGGGCACTTGGATATGGTGTGCGAAAAAGAGCCGGGCTGTACCAAGGACATGGAAAAAGAAGGACTAGAGCTGGAAGTCGATGGCGATTTGATCCGCGCCAAAGGCACCACGTTGGGCGGCGATGACGGCATCGCCGTTGCGATGGCGCTGGCAATTCTCGATGCCGACGATATTGTGCATCCGCGCGTGGAAGCCGTATTCACGATCGACGAGGAGATCGGCCTGCTGGGTGCGAACTCGCTTGATGTCAGCCCGCTGAAAGGCCGCAAAATGATCAATATAGATTCCGAAGTGGAAGGCATCTTTACCGTCAGCTGCGCAGGCGGCAACACCACCACCTGTTCCCTGCCGTTGCACCGTACTGCCTTTTCCGGCTGCGCCCTGCACATCACGGTCGGCGGTCTGACGGGTGGACACTCCGGTGCCGAAATCGACAAAGGCCGTGCCAACGCCAATATGCTGATGGGCCGTGTTCTGCAAGCCGCTGCCATGCGCACGGATCTGCGCATTCTGTCAGTCAACGGCGGTTTGAAGAACAACGCCATCCCGGTGGAGTCCAACGCCAGCATTGTTGTCTCCGACGAAACTGCTGCACGCAATGTCATTGCCGAAATGGATCAGGCGCTGAAAGCCGAATACCATATCACCGATCCCACCCTGTTTGTGCGCGCAGAAGCAGAGGAAGCCGCACAGAATCCATTGGATGCTGCATCCACCGACCGTGTTCTGTGCATGTTGATCTGTCTGCCCAATGGCATTCAGGCCATGAGTGCCGATATTCCAGGTCTGGTGCAGACTTCCCTCAATCTTGGCATTTTGACCACAACGGATGAAGAACTGTGCGCTGTTTTCAGCCTGCGCAGCTCACTCGATTCCCAAAAGGAAATGCTCAAGCGCCGATTGACCTGTCTGATGATGCAGCTCGGTGGACAGGTAGCATTTGAAGGGGAATACACCGGTTGGCAGTATCAGGAACACTCCCCCCTGCGTGAACTGATGGTAGAAGTATTCCAAGATCAGTATGGCAAGCCCCCCAAGATCGAAGCCATCCATGCTGGTTTGGAATGCGGCCTGTTCGCCGGCAAAATGCCCGGCTTGGACTGCGTTTCCATCGGCCCTGACCTGATGGAAATCCACACCCCCCGGGAACGTATGAGCATCAGCTCTGTACAACGCGTCTGGAAATTCCTAGTGGAAGTGCTCAAGCGATCCAAATAAAACCTTGGCTGAATCAACCGTCAGATATGCGTCGGTATGTGCCAGCATTCTCGAAAAAAAGCCGCTTATTCATAAGAATAAGCGGCTTTTTTGATGGGCGGAATTCAAATTGAGTTGGTTTTTCCCTCTCTCCTTGCGACTGTGAATACAGAAAAGATGGCGTGCTTCCGCAATCTCCACTGCATCCTAGCTTATTTTACAGATGCAAACCGTCCACCCAAGCTTTTAAATCGGATTCAGACATACGGCCATTTAGCATTCGCCCATCTACAATTTTGGCACCAGGGGCACTGCTTTTTAGGCCGGACGCCGACTTGCCCAGCCCGCTACCTCCGGATGTGGCAAAGAGAATAATGGTCTTGCCGGAAAAATCGTAGTGCTCCAAAAACGTATTCACGATAGTGGGTGC
>CALWEB010000056.1 GCA_944376955.1 uncultured Agathobaculum sp.
TAGCCCTCGTCATCCGCGAGCTTCTTGAGCGCACCGCGCGCCTTATCGGTCGTGGCGAAGATGCGCTCCTTGGCGCCTTCCTTGCCGTATTTCTCTTCGATCAGCTTTTTGAAAATACGGAACGCAATCGCCGGCTCAGTCGTCGTACCCGACTTGGAAATAACGTTAATGCAGAAGTCACGATCTCCGATGATCTTGACCACGTCGTTGAGGTGCGAGGACGAGATATTGCTGCCGACGAAGTAAATCTCCGGAATGCCCTCCGGACGCACGCCGTTATACATCTGGCCGTTGACAAATTCAATCGCGGCACGCGCACCCAGATACGAGCCGCCGATGCCGATCACGACCAGCACATCACAGGTCTGCTGGATCTTTTTCGCCGCCTGCTTGATGCGCGCAAACTCTTCCTTATCATACGCTTCCGGCAGGTCTACCCAGCCCAGGAAGTCGTTCCCTGCGCCGCTCTTGCTGTGCAGGGTATCCTGCGCCGCCTTCACCAGCGGCGCCATATACGCCAGCTCTTCCTCCCCTACAAAGCCTTTCAATCCTGTCAGCTTCAATTTCATCGACATAATTACATTTCCCCTTCATTCATATTCTCAAAAGTCACTTTATCGACTTACAGCAATGCTTTTATTAGTATACCATAACTTTTCAAAAGCGCAAGGTTCTTTGTCTACATTCTACAAAACTTTTCCTTATTTAACACATAATAACAGCACTATCACCCGGCATATTCCTATAGGATGATCAAAAGCCGCCCCCGGAAACGGGAGCGGCTTTGCTTTAGCGGTAAATCGGGAAATTGGCGCAGATATCGCACACATTATGACGGATTTCATCCGCCTTGTTGTCGAAATCGGTTGCTGTCTGCCAAATGAACTCTGCAATGCGCAGCATTTCCGGCTCGCCGAAGCCGCGCGAGGTGACCGCAGGCGTACCGACGCGCTGGCCGGAGGTGACAAACGGGCTTTCCGGATCGTTCGGAATGGCGTTCTTGTTGGCGGTGATATACACCTCATCCAGACGGCGCTGCAATTCCTTGCCGGTGATGCCGGTCTTGCGCAGGTCGATCAGCATGAGGTGGTTGTCCGTACCGCCGGAAACCAGATCAAAGCCCTGATCGAGCAGTGCATTTGCCAGCACACGGGCATTGGTGACCACCTGCTGCTGGTATGCCTTGAACTCGGGCTTGAGCGCCTCACCGAAGCAAACTGCCTTGGCTGCGATCACATGCTCGAGCGGGCCGCCCTGCGTGCCCGGGAAGATGGCCTTGTTGAACTTCTTGCCCAGTTCCTCGTTGTTGGACAGGATGACACCGCCGCGCGGGCCGCGCAGCGTCTTGTGCGTGGTGGTGGTGACAACATCCGCATAGGGCAGCGGGCTCATATGCAGGCCGGCTGCAACCAGACCCGCGATATGCGCCATATCCACAAACAGGTATGCGCCAACCTCATGCGCGATCTCTGCGAACTTGGCAAAGTCGATCGCACGGGGATAAGCAGACGCGCCCGCAATGATCATCTTGGGCTTTTCCTTCTTGGCAAGGTCGCGCACTGCATCATAATCAATATAGCCGTTTTCATCCACACCGTAAGAAACGATGTGATACAGCAAACCGGACTGGTTGACCGGCGAACCGTGCGTCAGATGGCCGCCGTTATCCAGGCTCATGCCCAGCACGGTATCGCCCGGCTGGCACAGCGCCTGATAGACCGCCATATTGGCCTGCGCGCCCGAGTGGGGCTGCACATTGGCGTACTTCGCGCCAAACACTTCACACACACGTTTGATGGCCAGATTCTCGACCTCATCGACGCACTCACAACCGCCGTAATAGCGCTTGCCCGGATAACCTTCCGCATATTTATTGGTCAGCACCGAACCCATTGCCGCCATTACCGCTTCGCTGACGATGTTCTCCGAAGCGATCAGCTCAATATTACGGGCCTGACGGTCATACTCCGCCTGAATCATGCGGCCCAGTTCGGGATCATACGCCTTTACAAATTCCATTGCCTCGCGTACCATATTTCAACCTCCATCAAACATGTGCTTTAGACTTCTATTTTATTAAACCACATTTTAGCGGTGGATGCTATTGGCAAACAGATAGATTTTCCCCCGCCTTGCCCGCTCATTATGTTAAAAATGTTAAATCCGGTATGATTGCTTGCTTTCTGCCACAAATATGGTATCATAGTATCATCTACGCTGTCAGGAGAGGATATCCCATGACCAAAAAAGAACGCGCCCGCGCCGTCACCGAACTGCTGCGCGAGGTCTATCCCGAGGCCGTATGTGCGCTGCATTATACCCATGATTATGAACTGCTGTTTGCTACGCGCCTGTCCGCCCAGTGTACTGACGCGCGCGTCAATATCGTCACCGAAACCCTGTTCCAGCAGTTCCCCACATTGGAAAGCTTTGCAGAAGCCTCGGAAGATGAAATTGCCGAGGCGATTAAGACCTGCGGCCTGTTCCGCACCAAGGCGCGCGACCTGAAAGCCTGTGCGATCATGCTGCTCGATCAATACGGCGGCAAAGTGCCGGACACGATGGAGGAGTTGCTCAAACTCCCCGGCGTCGGCCGCAAGACGGCAAACCTCATCCTCGGTGATATCTTCGGCAAGCCCGCCATTGTCACCGATACGCACTGCATCCGCCTGTCCAACCGGCTGGGCTTTGTCAAAAACGAGAAAGACCCCGTTAAGGTGGAAAACGCGCTGCGTAAGCTGATTGACCCGGCTGAGTCCTCGGACTTCTGCCACCGGCTGGTGCTGTTCGGCCGTGAGCACTGCACCGCGCGCAACCCCAAATGCGAAAACTGCCCGCTCGGCGCGGTCTGCCCCTCGTATCCCATCACAAAATAACGCAAGCACCCATACCTAGCCAAAAATCAACAGCCGCCGCAGGTTTCCCTGCGGCGGCTGTTTGCTTCACACGATCTTATTTTGCATCCCAACCGTTTTCCTCGGTCGCTTCGATCAGGCAGGTTTCGCTGTTCAGTGCCCGCCCTTCAAAAACCGGCCGGTTGTTCTCGTAAATCTGCCGCAGACCCTCCAGCGTCAGGTTCGGATCGACCTCGTCGATCAGGTCGCAATACTCCGCCATCATACGGCCCATGCCGCCTGTGGCGATCACACGCGCATTACCACCCAGTTCGGTGCGGATGTCCGTGATGATGCCGGACAGCGCGCCGACATAGCCGCGCACCGCACCCGACTGCATGGACTGCACCGTGGTTTTACCGATCGCATGTTCCGGCCGCTCGATATCCACGCGCGGCAGCTTGGACGCCTTGAGGAACAGCGCCTCCATCGCCACCTTAATCCCTGGGAAGATCGCGCCGCCCTGATAGGCACCGTTTTCGTCGATCGCGTCAAACGTCGTGGCTGTGCCGATATCCACAATCACCAGCGGCTTGCCGTATTTGCGCACGGCGGACACCGCGTTCACCAGCCGGTCTGCACCGACCTCACGCGGGTTGGCATAGCAGTTTTCAATGCCGATATCCACATCGCGCCCCGCAATGACCGGCTGCACCCGCAGATACTTGCGAATTGCATTGATCAGGGTATACATCACCGGCGGCACGACCGACGCGATGATCACCGCCCGCGTTTCGTTGCGGTCGATCCCGTGAAAATGGTAATACTGCGAAATCTGCATCCCCAGCTCGTCCGAGGTGCGCTCCGCATTGGTCGAAATGCGGAACGTGCCGCGCAGCTTTTCCCCCTCATATAGTCCAAACACCATATTGGTGTTGCCAACATCGATTGCCAAAAGCATATGTTTTCCCCTTACCGTCCAATTTTCTCGTGCCGCAGCAGCCCGCCGTCCTCATTGAGCAATTCTATCAGATGCGCCTGCCCGTTTTCCAGCGTCAGCCGGCCATAGCTCGCCGGGCCGCCCCGCGGCAGGCTGATGCTGCCCGGATTGCAGACCAGCACACCATGCACCCGCTCCAGATACATGCGGTGTGTATGCCCAAAAAACGCAAGGCCACAGTTTTCTTCCCGCGCGCACTGCGCCACCAGCTTGCCCTCGCGCGTATAAACCTGCTCACGATGTCCGTGCGTCAGGAAGATGCGCACGCCGCCGGCGGTGATCACGGCATGTTCGGGTGCTTCCCGGTCAAAATAATCGTTATTTCCGCGCACCGCGCACACCGTCAGGTGCGGGAACACGCGTTCCAATTCCCGCGCGTCCTCAGTATGGTCGCCCAGATGCAGCACCATATCGGGCGACTCCCGTTCCACTGCGCAGGCCATGCTCACATTGTACCCATGCGAATCGGAAAAAATCAATATCTTCACGCCTTCGCCTCCTTCCGGCGACACAGCAGTATTTTACAACGGTACGGCACGCTTGTAAACCCTCTCCCTCACATTTTTCCAAGCCGGCGCATATACTGGCAACAAACGATGCATGGAAAGGGATGGGAACAATGCCCAATCAAGAAGAGATCCTCCGCCGCATCGCGGAGCAGGCCGGAAAAGCCGATGCACTCGCGCAGCTGCAAGCCGCACTGCGCACACCGGACGGACAGAGCGCCGCCAAGGTGATCTCCGACCGCCACGCAGACGATCTGGAGCGCGCCGCACAGGCCGTCCAGCGCGGCGATATGGGGGAGGCCGCCCGTCTGGCGCAACAGCTGATGCAGACTAAGGAAGGCGCAAGCCTTGCCGCCCAGCTGAAAAGAATCTTCGGCAAATAAGGAGGCACCGCCATGGATAACGATATGCTGTCCTCCCTGCTGAGCGATCCGGAAGCGCTGCAAAATGCGATGAAAACCGTGTCCGGCATGTTAGGCGGGGCAGAGCCGTCCGCCCCCCCTGCCAACGATTACGACCCGACCGCCGAGTGGATGGAGCGTGCGCTGCCTGTATTCGGCGCAATCGTACAGAGTGGGCAAGGGGCAGTCAAACAGGAAAAGCGCGCCCTACTGGGCGCGCTCAAACCATTTGTCACCGATGAGGTCGCAGGCCAGTTTGACCATGCGATGCGTCTGGTCAGCATGGCGCGCATGGCGCGCGCCGCGCTCGGCCAGTTCGGGCAACTGCGCCGCGCGGACGGCTCTGCGCCGCCCGATGACGGCACGCGCGCACTCTGACCCGAAAGGAGGGCAACTGCTTTTGTATAACCGCTATCTAACCGACACTGCCTCCAACACGCCGCTACATAACGAACAAGCGCCGTCCGCACCGCAAGGCGGGCAAACCGCTTCCGTGCTGGCGGAACTGTCACGCGGGCTATCCGGCCGTCTGCAAAACATCCGGTTGGACGCAGACACCATCATTGCACTGGTCATCGTGTGGTTCCTGCTCTCGGATGACGACGGCGAGGTGGACTGGGAGCAGCTGATCCTGATCGGCGTGCTGCTCGTTTTGGGGATCTGACATGGTTCAGATCCCCCTTTTTTGCCTGCTCACTCCGATGCCTGCTGCGCCCGCAAACGTCCTGCTGCGGCATCTGTCAGCCGCGCAAAATCCGCAAGGCTGAGCCGTTCGCCGCGCACGCGCGCATCCAATCCGACCGACTCGATCAGCGCCGTGATGCCGTCCTTGCCCAACGCACCGCCCAGCACCGGCCCCAGCGCGTTGACCAGTGTCTTGCGGCGCATGTTGAAAGCCGCGCGCACCAATGCAAAGAACAGCTTTTCGTCCTGCGTTTGGACAGCGGGCTGCGGCAAAGGCGTCAGCTGCAACACTGCGGAATCCACCTTAGGCCGCGGCACAAAACAATCCGCAGGCACATCGAACAAAATCTCCGCCGCGGCATGATACTGCACATAGATGGAGAACGCAGAGTACGCCGCCGTACCCGGCGCAGCGCAAATGCGTTGTGCGACTTCTTTCTGCACCATGACCGTGATTTGATCAAACACGCCACTTTCGAGCAGGGCAGTGATCGCGGGCGTCGTGATATAATACGGCAAGTTCGCGCAGGCGACCGCGTGCCCTTCCCCAAATTTCTCCGCACACAGCGCGGCAAGGTCAAGCGCAAGGACGTCGCCCTGTACAACCTCAAAATTGTCAAACTCCGCCAGCGTCTCGTCCAGCACGGGCAGCAGCGCGCGGTCCAGTTCGACCGCAACAACCCGACCCGCCAGACGGCACAATTCAGCCGTCAGGCAGCCCATGCCCGGCCCGACCTCGACCACGTTTCCTGCCTCGGCTGCGCCGCTCATCGCGGCAATGCGCTGCGGCACCGAAACGTCAGTCAGGAAATTCTGGCCCAGGGATTTGGAAAAGTGAAAGCCGTGCTTGGCCAGCACCGCACGGATCACATCAATATCGCAAAGATTCATAGCTTCCTTTCCTCAGAAAAGGCCGGCGGCAGAACTGCCGCCGGCCTATGTTTGCCCAACCGCAACGCCTGACCGGCTCTCGTC
>CALWEB010000057.1 GCA_944376955.1 uncultured Agathobaculum sp.
CTGTGCCGTGTGTCGATGCAGCGTGCGTGCTGCACGCGGGCGGAGGCCTACGGTGCATTGCTGCACGCAACTGTGTTTTCCCACCGGGAGATCCGCTTGTCCACAGAAAACAGCGTCATCGCGCGCCGCTTGCAGGCTTTGCTGCAGCGCGCGTTTTTTGTCGTGAGTGAGCCGCAGCAGCAGGGAAGAAAATATCAAATTGTATTGGAACAGCCGGCGCAGATCGGGCGAATTTTTGATGTGTTGGGTTATGATCGAAAAAGCCACATAACATACCACCTCAACCGCAACGAACTAGAAGAGGAGTGCTGTCTGGCCTCCTTTCTGCGCGGCGCGTTCCTGATGGCGGGAACGGTGGCAGGACCGGACAAAAAGAGCCATCTGGAACTCAAAAGCGGCCATCAAAGCTTGGCTGGGGAGGAAACCAGTCTGTTGCTGGATTTGGGGTTATCTCCAAAACAGGCGCAGCGGGGCGGAAACAGTCTGCTGTATTTCAAGGACAGCAACAGTGTGGAGGACTTTTTGACGCGTATCGGCGCACCGCACGCAGCTATGGCACTGATGGAGGCCAAGGTGGAAAAAAACCTGCGCAATACCATCAACCGGCAGGTTAACTGCGAGACGGCGAACCTTGTCAAGACGGCGGACGCCGCTGCGCGACAGATTGCGGCAATCCGTGCCGTGCTGGGCACCCGTGGCGAGGAAGCGTTTCCGGAAAACCTCCGTGAGACGGTGCGCTTGCGGCTGGCACATCCGACTGATACGCTGGCGGAATTGGCGCAGCGGTTTGAGCCGCCGATCTCCAAGCCGGGCCTGAGCCATCGGCTGAAAAAAATAACCGAATTTGCGTCTAAGGAGGACTAAATGGTACCGTTTGCGCATTTGCATGTGCATAGTGAATACAGTTTGCTCGACGGCGCGTGCCGGATCGAAGGGTTGGTGGATCGCGTGGCTGCACTGGGGCAGACTGCGTGTGCGCTGACCGATCACGGCGTCATGTATGGTGTGATCGACTTTTACCGTGCGTGCAAGGTCAAGGGCATCCATCCGGTGATCGGATGCGAGGTTTATCTTGCGCCGCACTCCCGGTTTGACCGAAGCTATGTGAACGGGGAATGGCACAGCCATTTGATTTTGCTGTGCGAAAATATGACCGGTTACCGTAACCTGATCCATATGGTGTCGCTCGGTTTTGCCGAAGGGTTCTACATGAAGCCGCGTATTGATATGGAGTTGTTGCGGCAGCACAGCGAGGGCTTGATCTGCTTGTCCGCCTGTCTGGCGGGTGTGATTCCGCGCGCGCTGGCCGAGGGTGACATGGATGGCGCCTATGAGTTGTGCGAGCAGTTCCTCGAGATTTTCGACCGTGATCATTTCTATCTGGAAGTGCAGGATCATGGTATTGCGGTGCAGAAAAAGGTCAACGAGGGACTGTATCAGCTTGCAGACGAATTGAATATCGGTCTGGTTGCCACGAACGACGCGCATTACCTGACCAAAAAGGATGCGCGCATTCAGGATGTCCTTATGTCCATCCAGATGGGCAAGACGGTGGATGATCCCACGCGTATGAAGTTTGAAACACAGGAGTTTTATATCAAGGATGCAGATGAGATGGCGGCGCTGTTCCCTGATCATCCGGAGGCACTGGCCAACACGGTTCAGATTGCCGAGCGCTGTCAGGTCGAGTTTGAGTTCGGCAAATATCACCTGCCGGAATTTGACGTGCCGGAAGGGTATACTGCGCTGCAATATTTGCAAAAACTATGCGATGAGGGCTTTGCCGTGCGTTACCCGAAGGATGACGGCACGGTGCGGGCACGCTTGCAGTACGAGATTGACATGATCACCAAGATGGGGTTTGTCGATTACTTCCTGATCGTCTCGGACTTCATCGGCTACGCGAAACGGCAAGGCATCCCGGTCGGGCCGGGGCGCGGCTCGGCGGCGGGGTCGATCGTGTCCTACTGTTTGGGGATTACCGATCTGGACCCGATCCATTATTCGCTCTACTTCGAACGCTTTTTGAATCCGGAGCGCGTATCCATGCCGGATATCGACGTGGACTTCTGCTATGTGCGCCGACCTGAGGTGATTGAGTACGTTACCAACAAGTACGGGAAAGACCGCGTGGCGCAGATCGTCACCTTTGGTACGATGGCGGCGCGCGGCGCCATTCGTGACGTCGGTCGCGCACTCAATATTCCGTATACCGAGGTGGACGTGGTTGCCAAGCAGGTGCCGAACGAATTGCATATCACGATCGATAAGGCGCTTTCGGTCAATCCCGAACTGAAAAAGATGTATGACAAAAAGCCGCAGGTGCGGGAACTGATCGACACGGCGCGTGCGCTCGAAGGGATGCCGCGCCATGCCTCAACCCACGCGGCGGGCGTGGTCATCACCAAAGACCCGGTGGACACTTATGTGCCGCTGGCGCGCAACGATGAGCAGATGGTCACGCAGTTTACCATGACCACGCTGGAAGAACTGGGTCTGCTGAAGATGGATTTCCTCGGTCTGCGCAACCTGACGGTGATTGCGGATGCGGAAAAGATGATCCGCCGTCATGTGCCGGATTTCAGCATCGAAAAGGTGGATATGAGCGATAAGGCCACCTATGAGATGCTCGGTCGGGGCTCAACGATGGGCGTGTTCCAGCTCGAAAGCGCGGGCATCACCAATGTCGTCACCGGCTTGCAGCCGCAATCAATCGAGGATATCACCGCAGTTGTGGCATTGTACCGCCCGGGGCCGATGCAATCCATCCCGCGTTATATTGAGTGCCGCCATCACCCGGAAAAGGTCACTTATAAGCATCCACTGCTCGAGCCGATTCTGGGTGTCACCTATGGCTGCATGATCTATCAGGAACAGGTTATGCAGGTGTTCCAGTCGCTGGCAGGTTATTCGCTTGGCAAGGCGGATATGGTGCGCCGCGCGATGAGCAAGAAGAAGATGAAGGAGCTGGAAAAAGAGCGCGTCAACTTTATCCACGGTAACGAGGAACTGGGCATCGATGGCGCGGTGAAACGCGGTGTGCCGGAGCATATCGCCGCAAGCCTGTTCGATGAGATTATGGATTTCGCCAATTATGCGTTTAATAAGGCACATGCGGTGTGCTATGCGGTGGTTTCCTTCCGCACGGCGTACCTCAAATGCCATTACCCACGGGAGTATATGGCGGCGCTGCTCACCAGCGTCCTTGACTCCTCGGATAAGATATCCGAATATATCCAAGCGGCGCGCGAAATGGGGATTTCGGTGCAGCCGCCTGACGTGAATGAGTCATTTGACGGGTTTTCCGTTTCCGGACGGGATATCCGTTTCGGTTTGGCCGCAGTCAAAGGCGTGGGACGCTCGTTTATGAAGCAGCTGGTGTCTGAACGCGAGTCTGGCGGTTTGTTCTCGTCGTTCCAGGACTTTTGTGACCGCATGTATGACCGTGAACTCAACCGCCGTGCACTCGAAAGCCTGATCAAAGCGGGCGCGTTTGACTCCATGGGCTACCGCCGCAGTCAGCTGATTCAGATTGCCGGTGCGGTGGTGGATGCCATCGCGCAGAGCCGCAAAAAGAACATCGAGGGGCAGATGGACTTGTTCGGCATGGGCAACGACGCGGTGCAGGACACGCAGATCGCTTTGCCCGATATCCCGGAGGTCTCCAAGCGGGAGCTGCTGGCGATGGAAAAGGAAACGACTGGTCTGTATCTGTCCGGCCATCCGATGGACGAATACCGCGATCTGGCGCGGCAGGCGCAGGCGGCTTCCGTTCGTCAGATTATTGACGACCTGTCGGGTGAACGTGCGCAGCCGCAATATAAAGATGGTATGACCGTACACTTGGCGTGTGTTATCACGGCGGTGCGGCTGAAATCCACCAAAAA
>CALWEB010000058.1 GCA_944376955.1 uncultured Agathobaculum sp.
CCGACCGGCGGCTGGCCTTCGGTCTGGAAGGACAGTCCCCAGTCGCTGACCGACGCCGGCACGGCACTTTCTGTGTCGGCTGCCGTCTGCGCGGCTGTGCCGCCTTCGTCCTGCGGCACAAGGAAAACAGCGCGGCGAGCAGTGCGCATACGCCCGCTGCCGCACCGATGCGGTACAAAGTATCCCGGGTAATGGTGATGAACATCAGTAAACGCCCCCTTGACCAAAGCCTATGCGCGGGCGGCGGGGGATATGCGCTGTCGTTTGGCATCCGGCGTGGGGTCAGGAGCCATAGTCCTCCAGCAGACGGGCGAGCGCCTGCGCATCCGACAGGAGAATGCCCTGTTCGAGCGCCTCGCGGTCGGCCAAGGGAAGGGTGCGGATGTCGATGTCAGTGCGGATGACGACATCGCCGCCGCGGGAGACCACCAGACGGCCGTCCTCGCTTTGCGCCACATAGGGCAGTTCTGTCGTGCTGGCGGGCACGGCCGGGTCGGAAAACCAGACGCGCGCGGCGAAAAATGCACTGACCAGCGCCGCGGCGCATGCGAGCAGGGCGATGCGCCTTTGCCGTTTGGCACGCTGCATGGCGAGCATGTAAAACCCCTGTATCACCAAAATAACCTCCTTATATGATGGAATTTTCTTTGAGTATGCCCAAAATTATGGAAAGTATTCGGTAGGGGGTGTAAAATTTGTTTGGAATTTGCGGAATAATGTGGTATAATAGCCGCGAACGACTGTGGCATCCACCGGAAGACAGGGATAAAAGGTGCTTTTAAAACCTTTGTTCCTGTGGTATAATGACGGAAAGCAGATAAAATCTGTTCTTTTCATGGAATATCGGGAACAAAATGGACGGCTGCACCGTCCCACCTGATAAGACCTGCGGCCCGGAACCGGCGGGCAAGGAGGAAACCGAATTGGCAACTGGCAAAAGAAAAGGATCGGGCGCCCTGCATGTGATTTCCCGCGTGCTGTTGACGCTGCTGCTTATCGGTGTGCTTTGCGCCTGCTTTTGCGGCATTGCATTTGCGTATTATGTACATTCGTATATCAACCCGTCTGCACAGGAAACGGCGGCCGACCTGAGCAAGGGACTGGGTCTGGATCTGAACTCTTTTATTTATACGGTCAATTCTGAGACGGGACAGGAAACGCTGTATGAAACCATCCGCGGTATGGAAAACCGCATCTGGGTGGACAGCGAACAGATCCCGGAGGATTTGAAAAACGCGGTAGTCGCCATCGAGGACGAACGCTTCTATAAGCACCACGGTGTGGACTGGAAGCGCACGCTGGGCGCAGTCAAGAGCTGGCTGCTCGGCGGTCAGCAGTACGGCGGCTCGACCATCACCCAGCAGCTGATCAAAAACGCCACCGATGAGGACGATTACTCGGTCAAGCGTAAAATCAATGAGATTTTCCGCGCGCTGGCGCTGGAGGAGGAGATTGGGGACAAGGATCGCATCCTCGAGATGTACCTCAATACGATTTACCTCGGCTATAACTGTTACGGCGTCAAAACCGCCGCAACGACCTATTTTGGTAAGGATGTATCCGAACTGAGCCTTGCAGAGTGCGCTGCACTGGCAGGCCTGACCAACAACCCGTCGATCTATGATCCGTATAACCATCCGGATAACGTCAAAAGCCGTCAGGAAGACATTTTGGGCAAGATGCTCGAACTGGGCATGATTGATCAGGCGACGCACGACGCGGCGGTGGCCGAGGAACTGGCCTACCGTCCCTATGAGCAGTATCAGGAGGATATCAGCGATATCTACTCCTATTTCAGCGATGCGGTTATCAAGGATGTAACCAACGACCTGATGAAAGAGAAGGGCTATTCCGAGCAGGTTGCCAGCAATATGGTCACCTCGGGTGGCCTGAAGATCTATGCCACGATTGACACCAAGGTGCAGAGCATCGTCGATCAGGTATGGGCGGACGATTCCGTTTTCCCCAATACAGAGAAATACGGCGAGCGGCCGCAGAGCGCTATGGTCATCACGGATAAGCAGGGCAACATCGTTGCCATTGCGGGTGGACGCGGCGAAAAGACCGAAAATCTGGCCTTCTCCTATGCCACGGACGCACGCCGGCAGCCGGGTTCTTCGATCAAGCCGCTGTCCTCTTACGGCCCTGCCATGGATAAGGGCATCATTGTCCCCTCTACGACGGTGTATGATAAGCCGCTGTATATCGGGGACGACGGAAAACCGTGGCCGATGAACGATGGCAAGATGCCGACGGGCCGTTCCATGACGATCAAAAGCGGTATTACCAGTTCGGTGAACACCATTGCCGTGCAGGTGATGAGTATGCTCACGCCGCAGGCATCCTATGATTTCCTGACCCAGCGTCTGGGAATCCAGCTGGTCGGCAGCCGCACCTATGATGACGGTACGGTCAAGAGCGATATCGACTATTCGCCGCTGGCACTCGGCGCGCTGACCGACGGCGTGACCGTGCGCGAGATGGCGGGCGGCTTCTCCTCCTTCATCAATGAAGGCGTGTTTGGCGGCACGCGCACCTACACCAAGGTTGTGGATTCCGAAGGCAACGTCGTGCTGGAGAACAATCCGAGCACGGATCTGGGCTTTGAAAATGTGCGTACGGCATATTACATGCTCGAGTGCCTGCAAAACGTTACTGCATACGGTACCGCGTCCGGTACGCAGATTTCCGGCGTGCAGACGGCTGGTAAAACCGGTACGACAACTTCCAACACCGATATCTGGTTCTGCGGTGTTACGCCGCAGTATTCGGCGGCGGTTTGGGTCGGTTACGAGCATAACTACACCCTGAACGGATTGTATGGCCGCAATGCTGCGGCGATCTGGCTGGCAGTCATGCAGAAGGTGCATGAGGGCGACTCGGGCTTGGTATTCGACTCGCATCCGCAGGATTTCACCACAGTGACCTACTGTATGGACACTGGCCTGCTGGCGTCCGGCGCCTGCCGTGCAGCAGGACGCGCCGCAAGCGGCCGCTTCTGGAACGATGAAGTGCCGACCGAGACGTGCAGCCATCAGGGTATTACCACGAACTATAACTTTGCCAAGGTTGGCGTGACCGATTGGCAGGAAGAAGAGGAAGAGGAAGAAAAGCCGGAAGAGCAGAAGCCGGAAGAGCAGAAGCCTTCTGATACAACTGATCCTTCCATTGATCCGGAAACCGGCCGGCCGACGACCCCGACGGATCCGGAAGGTGGCGAGACCGGCGGCAGCACGGGTGGCGAGACCGGCGGCAATACAGGCGGTGAGACCGGCGGCGAAACTGGCGGCAACACCGACGGTGAAACCGGTGGCGGCACGGGTGGCGAGACCGGCGGTGGCACAGGCGGCGAAACTGGTGGCAGCACGGGTGGCGAGACCGGTGGCAACACGGGTGGCGAGACCGGTGGCGGCACCGGCGGTGAGGCCACACCCAATCCTGACGATCCGGAAGCATAAAACCGGGCTGGAAGGTATAAACTGAAAATAAAATAACTGTTCAGCGCCGCACAAGGCCGCACACATCGGGGCGTTAGCGGTGTCCTGTACCCGCAATCCGCTACAGCGGGGATGATGCGGGCAAAGAGGGGACGTGCGCGCGGCGAAGCAGTTGCCAACAGGGCGATGAGAGACCGGTACTGCGCAACGGAGGACCGTGAACCATGTCAGGCGGGGAACCGAGCAGCATTAAGCGGAAACCATCGTGTGCCGCAGAGCTGCCGATTTTGAGCCCAAACC
>CALWEB010000059.1 GCA_944376955.1 uncultured Agathobaculum sp.
TGTACAGGGACAAAAAAAGCTTCGTCCCTTAATCAAAATTAAGAGACGAAGCATAACTCCGCGGTACCACTCTTGTTGCCGCACAAAAAACGGCCACTCATTGCGCATCTAACAATACGCCGCCCCAGTAACGGTGGGCATCCGTTCCCTCCTACCGGCCTGACGGCTTTCAGCGGACCGCTCCCGGGCGAGTTTCACCGTTTCCTGACGCTGCCTTACACCAGCCGGCAGCTCTCTGCGGACAGGGATGCGATTACTTTACCCGTTCATCACCTTTTGCAATATGTTATTATATTAGCGTTTGGATACCCGCTTGTCAAGGGGTATTTTAATTTTTTCCTTCCCGGGCTGCGACTTGCGAAGATTGCAGCAATCTGGTATAGTAATAGTAATACTGTAAAAAAGAGGAGAAAATTTACGTGAAACAACTGGGATTGCTTATTCGTCTGATCATCGGCATCATCGCCGGCACATTGATCGGCTTGTGCGGCGGTTGGTTTGGCATCGCGGACTCGACCGCGTTCGTCGCTGTCGTGCGCATTTTTGCCACGTTTACGTCGCTGTTTTCCACCTTCCTTTCCTTCATGATCCCGCTGATCATCCTCTCGTTTATCACGGTGGGCATGGCGGAGCTGGGCAAAAAGGCCAACCGTCTGTTCGGCATCACACTGCTGCTGGCTTACGGCACCACAGTTGTCTCCGGTTTTCTGACCTTCCTGATCGGCAAGGCCGTGCTGCCCTCTCTGATCCAGCCAATCACCGGCGATATTCTGGAAAGCAATGCCTTCCAGCCGTTTTTCACCATTGAGGTCCAGCCGATCTTCAGCGTGATGACCGCGCTGGTGCTTTCGTTTGTGCTTGGCATCGGCATGGCAAACCTGCGCGGCTCCTCCCTGCTGGACGTGTGCCGCGACCTGCAGCGCATCGTCTCCGGCGTGCTCAGACGCATCATCATCCCGCTGATCCCGGTGCATATTGCGGGTCTGTTCTGCAACATTGCCGCAGAAGGCCGCCTGTTTGCCACGATTAAGATGTTTGCCTCCCTGTACGGCATCATCATTGTGCTCCAGCTGCTGTATATCCTCTCGCAGTTCGGGCTGGCAAGCATTGTATGCCGCAAAAACCACTTCAAGAGCATGAAAAACGTGGTGCCTGCATATTTTACCGCACTGGGTACCCAGTCCTCCGCTTCGACCATCCCGGTCGCGCTGAACTGCGCCTATAATAACAATGTCAACGAAGATGTAGCGGACTTCGTTGTGCCGCTGTGCGCAACCATTAACTTAAACGGTGACACCATTTGTCTGGTGCTTGGCTCGATGGGCATTATGATTGCCAGCGGCCTGAATCCGACGCTCGCCATGTTCGCTCCCTTTATTATGATGCTCGGCGTGACCATGGTTGCCGCGCCCGGCGTCCCCGGCGGCGGAGTCATGGCAGCGCTTGGCCTGATCACCTCGATGCTCGGCTTTACCGACCCCATGCAGCAGCTGATCATCGCGCTGCACTTCTCGCAGGACAGCTTCGGCACGGCGACCAACGTCACAGGCGATCAGGCGATTGCGCTGATCGTAGACCGGATCGACCGTGCGGGCAGCGAAAAAACCGCTTACTGATTGACAGAAAGGAGCGCCGGCCTTGGAGGTACTGCTTGATATCGTCCGATCGTTTGATTTTGATATCCTCTATGAGATTTCCACGCACTGGCGCGGTGGCGCGTCCGATCTGTTCTGGAAATTCTTTTCGCTGATCGGGAATGCCGGCGCCATCTGGATTGTGCTAGCCATTGTGCTGCTGTTTTTCCGTAAAACCCGGCGCGCCGGCGCGGCGATGCTGGTGGCGATGCTGATTGGCCTGCTGATCGGAAACGTCTGGCTCAAGGAGTGGATTATGCGGCCGCGCCCCTTTGTCACCCATTCCGAATTAACCGCACTGCTTGACCCGGGCGACCAATGGTCGTTCCCGTCCGGGCACACCCTATCTTCCTTTGCTGCCGCCACCGCACTGTACTTTTTCCACCGCAAATCCGGTGCGCTTGCCTATCTTCTGGCGGCACTGATCGCCTTTTCCCGGCTGTATGCCTGCGTACACTATCCGACCGATGTGCTGGCCGGCCTGCTGCTGGGCATTTTGTGCGGCCTGATCGGTGCATGGCTGACCGACCGTGTGACCGACCGCATCCATACCATCCGGCTGAGAAAGGGTGCCTGAATGAATCAATATAAACGGCTGTTAAGCAACACCTTCATATTTGCGATCGGCACGTTCAGTTCCAAGATCCTCGTCATCCTCATGCTGCGTTTCTACACGGGCGTAATGACCAAGGACGAAATGGGCGTTGCCGATCTGATTGTGAAAACGACCAGCATCCTGTATCCGGTTGTATCGCTGTCTATCGGTCAGGCGGTCATCCGCTACGGTCTGGAGCGACGACGCCGCAAAAGCGATGTGTTTACCATCGGCCTTGCCACCATCCTGTGCGGCTTTGTCATCGCACTGCCCTTCCACCCGCTGCTTGGACTGATCCATTACAACACCTCCACCGGTGCGACCGGGTCGCTGCTGGAATACCAGTGGCTGATTTACCTGTATGTGCTGACCTCGTGTACGCAGAACGCGTGCAGCCAGTTCATCCGGGCGCTGGGCTATGTGCGGCTGTACGCTGTGGACGGCATTTTCCGCACATTCGTCACTATCCTACTCAACATCCTGTACCTGACGGTATTTAAATGGAACATTTTCGGCTATGTGTTTTCGATCATCTGCTCGGATGCCCTTTCTACCGTCTGCCTGTTCCTGATTGCCAGCCTGTGGAAGTATATCCGGCTGCGCAGACCCAACTTCTATTTGTGGCGCAGTATGCTGGCCTATTCGCTGCCGCTCGTGCCGGACGCTATTCTGGTCTATATCATCGGGTTTTCCGATCAGGCGTTCCTTGCTGCCATGCAGGATACCTCGGTCAGCGCGATTTACTCCATCGCTTACCGTGTGCCAACACTGATCGCGCTGGTCGCCTCGATTTTTGTCGATGCGTGGCAAATTTCCATTGTCAATAACAATTCCCGGGAAGAACAGATCCAGTTTTTCTCCAACGTCGGTAACACATACAGTTCGATCGTTTTTATCATTGCATCCGGTGGCATCATGTGCGCCAAGCTGGCCATTACCGTCCTTGCGGTATCCGATTACTATATCGGCTGGACGTTTATCCCGGTGCTTGCGGTCGGCGCGGGCTTTAACTGCCTGTCCAGCTTCCAAAAAAGTGTCTATCTGCTGGAAAAGCGCACCGTGCCTTCGTTCCTTTCCACCGCGTTCTCCGCGGTTGTGAACATCACGCTCAACGCGCTGCTCATCCCGCGTTATGGCGGCATGGGCGCAGCAGCCGCTACGCTGACCAGCTATGTGATCCTGTTCCTGTATCGCGCTGTGGACAGCCGCCGCTTTATGCCGGTGCGCTGGAACAAAAAGCGGCTGGGCAGCACCGTATTCCTGCTGTGCGTGCAGGGCACGTTGATGCTGCTGGAGCCGCCGCTCTGGCTGCTGTGGCAGCTGGTTTTGTTCCTTGCCGTGTTCCTGCTCAACTGCCGCGAACTTTTGATTGGTGTCAAAAAGCTGCTGCACCGCGCATGAACCAAGAAGGTAGAAACAAAAAACGCCGGATTGCTGTCCGGCGTTTTTTTGTTTGCTTCGTTTGTTCAAATAGAAAAGTTGAATGCCTTGCCACGGTTGACCAAATCTTCCAGCGTCACCGAGTCCACATACTGATTGACCACATCATACAGGCCGCGCCAGAAATCCAGTGTGATACATTCCTGCGCGCGCGTACACTCCACCGGGTCATGCTCCAGACAGGCCACCGGCACCAACGCCCCCTCCGTAATGCGCAGGATATCCCCCACGGTGTACTCGGACGGGTGCCGGGCCAGCTGATAGCCGCCCTGTGCGCCGCGTGTGGAGGTGACAAAGCCTGCCCGGGACAGCTGGACGACGATCTGCTCCAGATATTTGGCCGATATCTCCTGCCTTTTGGAAATATCCCGCAGCGGAATATAGCCTGCGGCATCATGCTGTGCCAGATCGATCATCAGACGAAGCGCATATCTCCCCTTTGTCGAAATCTTCATGTGCATAACCCCTTTGCAACATTATTCCTCATAAGCCGCCGTTTCCCAGCATCCGCCCGCATATTATCCCTGCTGCAGGCGTGCGATCACGTCTGCAATATGCCGGCTGGCCTGCTCCACTTCCCACTTTAATTCTGTGGCGGAAATACGTTCCGCCCCATGCCCCAGGATGATCATCTGCTCCATGCCATCCGATGTTGCCACACGCACACGGTGCTTGCGGGAGAGGTCATAAGATGCCTGTTCAATATACATGTCTGCCGTTTCCGCCTCCTTGGTGTAAACGATATGCAGACCATGCCGTTTTTCGATTGAGCCCATTCCCCCTTTGACTTTGTATGCGTCAAACACAACAATCAAATGGCATTTGCGCACACTTTGATAATTGCTGAGTATATTGACCAGCGCTTCCCGCGCTGCATTGATATCCGCAGCCGCCATGCTGCGCAATTCATCCCACGCAAAGATGATATTGTATCCGTCTACCAGCAGATAATCATCCGCGCGGATGCGGGTAACATACAACTGCTCGATCGTCTCCGCCTTTTTCCGGCTTTGCCGGAAGGCCTCAAACCCGCGGTCCCGGATTGGGCCATAGGTGCGCTCAAACAGGGCGCGCAGCTCTTTATCGTCATCCAAGCCGGAAGAAGCCGCAGCGCGGCGCACGGGTTCGGACGACGGTTCTTCTTCCTCCGGCCCAAGCCGGACGCCCGCGTCCATATGCGCATGTGCGCGCACCTCGTCCCACTTGACTACATAACCAGCACCATGCGAACAAAATACCGAATCCGGGGAGTTTTCCGTATCATGCTCAGGCTGATAGCCGCATTGTTCGATCACCTGCGCGGCATTATGGCAAGGAGCATAGCCATCCGGCGTACAAACCAACCGACCGCGCCCCTTGGTATATGCCGCGACCTCGGTCCAGTAATTGCGCATCGCGGCAACCGGCGCCGTGCCGGTCAGCAGCGTGCCGTCCTCCTGCGGTTCGGGCGGCGCAAACGTGCCCTCCATGCGCTGAATATCATTCATCGCGCAGCCTACGCATTCCTCCGGCAAGGTCAGTCGGAACGCGTAATAAGGTTCGAGCAGCACGCTCTCCGCCTGCATCAGACCGTTGCGCACCGCGCGATAAGTTGCTTCGCGAAAATCGCCGCCTTCGGTGTGCTTAACATGCGCGCGGCCGGTCAGCAGTGTGATGCTGAGATCCGTGATCGGCGCACCGGTCAGCACGCCAATATGCGTTTTTTCCGCCAGATGCGTCAAAATCAAACGCTGCCAGTTGAGATCCAGCGTATCCACCGGACAGACTGTGGCAAACTGTAAACCGCTGCCGCGCTCGCCCGGTTCCAGTAGCAGATGCACCTCCGCATAATGGCGCAGCGGCTCAAAATGGCCGATGCCAACGGCGGGCGTTGCAATCGTCTCCTTATAGACAATGCTGCCTTCATCAAACGTGACCGCTGCACCAAAACGTTCCGCGATCACGCGAGTTAGAATTTCCAGCTGCACCTCGCCCATGAGCTGCAAATGAATTTCGCCCAGACGCTCATTCCAGACCACCCGCAGCTGCGGGTCTTCCTCTTCCAACTGACGCAGGTTTTTCAACATGGTATGCGCGTCAACCGACGCCGGAAACTGCACACGATAATTGAGTACCGGTTCCAGAACCGACGGCAGCGCACCTGCCGCACTGCCCAATCCCATCCCGGGCTTGGTGTGCGTCAGGCCGGTCACGGTACAGACCATTCCGCTTTCCGCCTGTTCGATCGTTTGAAATTTTTCACCTGCATACACGCGGATCTGATTGACTTTTTCCTGCCAGCCGCCATCCTCTTCGCCGGATAGCAGCGCGCGCACCGCAAGCGTGCCGCCGGTGATTTTCAAATGGGACAGGCGATTGCCTTGTCCATCCCGCGTGATTTTAAATACCCGCGCGCCAAACGCCGGGTCAAACGGCGGCTGCTGTGTATACCGTTCCAGCCCGTCCAGCAGTGCATCCACGCCTTCCAGCCGCAGCGCGGAACCAAAATAGCACGGGAACACTTTGCGAGCGCGGATCAGAGACGCGGTTTCTTCCTGCCCCACGCATCCCGTTTCCAGATACCGTTCGAGCAGCGCCTCATCGCACATGGCAATTTCCTCCGCCATGGCATCCGGTTGGTCAAACGCAATACAGCCATCTCCCAGGCGCTTTTTCAGTTCCGCCATGCGCGCATCGCGCGCCTCCGGATGGATGTCCATTTTATTGATAAAGATAAATGTCGGCACGTGGTGGCGTTCCAACAGTCGCCACAGCGTCTGCGTATGCGCCTGCACGCCGTCCGTCCCGCTGACTACCAGAACCGCATAGTCCAACACCTGAAGCGTGCGCTCCATCTCCGCAGAGAAATCCACATGTCCCGGCGTATCCAGCAGCGTCACTTCCGCCGCCGGCAGCAACAGCTGCGCCTGCTTGGAGAAAACTGTGATGCCCCGTTCCCGCTCAATCGCAAACGTATCCAAAAAGGCATCCTGATGATCCACGCGCCCGAGTTTCTTCAAAGCGCCCGTCTGGTACAACAGCGCCTCAGACAAAGTCGTTTTGCCCGCATCGACATGCGCCAGAATACCAATGACAAATCGTTTCATAGCTTCCTTCTCATTGATTGATTTGTTATATTATATCAAAAAAGTAGTCAAAGCACAAGACATTCCAAACGCTGCACGAACGCGTCATTTCTTCCTGCACATCTTGATAAATTCAATTTTTTGCACATTTATTGCGCAGTCTTTTCCATGAAGAGCAGCAATTTCATCTCATATTGTCCTCTTTTGCGCACAAAATACTATCAGCAAAACCCCAAACACAAAATTCAAACAAAAGGAGAGAAAACAAATGACTAACACGAAGAATGGTTCTAATCAGGGTATGGTTCCGGAAGCACGCGCCGCAATGGACCGCTTTAAGATGGAGGCGGCAGCCGAGGTTGCTGTCCCTTTTCCATCTTAAGAATAACATTCAAAAATCTGATTACATACCGGCTCACATCCCCTGTTTTTACGGCGGCAAAAGGAAAACTGCCGCCCACCCCTAATGGAAAAGGAAAGAAAAACCGGCGTATTCGTTCCTAAACGAATACGCCGGTTTTGCAACTGAGTAAATTTCGCAGCGGCGGGCCGCAGCCGCAAACGCTTTTCCGCTACGCCGTCGGCTCAAAATCCGGCGCAGGCTGCGCGCGGTCGTTGTCGCTGTAATGCCACCACTCCTTATCATAGCCGGAAAAGCCGCAGGATTCCATCACAGACTCCAGCAGCACTGCATGTTCGCCTGCGGCAGCGGGCACATCCTCGTAGTTTCGGTCTGCCAACGCAGAGAAATCATCAAAGCCGGAGGGCATTTCGACCGCCTTCCCATCGAGCGTGATCAGCGTCACATCCACCGTGTCGCCACGGGTATGCCCAGAATACCCGTTTGCGGGATTCGCGACATAATTGCCGTCCGGATAAGTATCCCACAGGGTCTGCTGCGCGTGCGCCGAACGGAACGCGTCCCAAATGCACAGCCGATACCCTTGTTCTTTCAGCTGCGCCTGTGCTTCCGACAGCTTGCAGACCGTGTCATAGCGCAGCCAAGCGTCATCATAAGCATAAATCACCGTGCCGGTGAAATTATCTTCCGTGGCATACCGCAGATCCACGGCGATATCCGGAATATAATCCTGCACACGGACGAAAGCCTGTCCATCCTGCGGCGGGGCCGGCAACGCTGCGCTGTCCACATCCGGCTCAGATCTGGAAGGCGTTTCCAGTTGTCCGACCCCCTCCCCCACATCATCCATGCTGGCTGCCGGCTTGTCCGGCGGCATATTTTGCTCCGCCGCAGGGGCTGTGCAGCCGGTCAGCATGATCAGCAGCAAAGCCGCCGCCACCCAATTCCCCATTTTTGTTTTCCCTCCTTCTTTTTCGCAAAATAGGCTACATCCCTTCTTGTATGATTTCGCCGCAATCCTGCAAACGATAAGCAGGGAAATCCATTTTTATCTTCACCGCTGCATCCATGCCGGCAGCCATAACTCACATCGATAGGCGGTGCCTGTGAAAAACCGTGCCTGCCCACCGTGCGCCGCTGCGATCTGCGCGACCAGCTTCAGCCCGGTGCCATGCGCCGCGCCGCCGTCTTCCTCCAACTGACGCACCGGCACCGTTTGTCTCAGGCTTCCCTGGCCACCCTCGACCCACAGAACCACCTGATCCCCTTCCTTCCTTCCGCCGATGCGGATGGCGCAGCCGGGTGCATTATGCCGCACGCAGTTGGTCAGCAGGTTGTTGACCGCGCGGCGTAGCAGGAATCCATCCGCCGCGATTTCCGGCAGCGGCTCGGGCGGCAGCACAACCTCGACCGGAAAGCCCTCCGCCAACCCGCCGTTGAGAAAGTCCGCCACCGTCCGGCGCAGCAGCTCCGCCGGCTGAATGCGCTCTTTGCGCAGCGCCTGCATTTCGCAGTCCAGTCGCATCGTCAGGTTCAGGTCGTTGACCAGATCCCGAATCACTTGACTTTGCACCCGGATTGCGCCCGCCTGCCGCCGCCGGTCGGGCGGCAGCGCTTTGTCCTCCTCGATCTGCGCGGCGTAACCCATGACCACGGACAACGGCGTGCGGATATCGTGCGACACGCCGTTAATCCAGCCCGTACGCGCCTCATCCCGCACCTGCTGTGCCTGCCGGAACCACCCGCGCGTGACCCGATAGGCCAGTGCGAGCACGCATCCGAGCGCCATCAAGAACCATCCGGCCGCCCAGACCGGCAGCTGCAACAAGCTTTCTGTGCGCATCGCCATATCGTGCTTCCATATACTGCCCTTTTGATCGCCCACGACCAGCAGTCCATCCTCCCGGACGCGGCACTGCACCGGATAATCGCCCAGATACCAGCGTGTGAACGCCGCAACCTCAGTCAGCGTATACTTTTCCGGCACATCGTCCGGCTTGTGCCATGACCAGACCATCTGCCCGTTCTCGTCGATCAACATCGCCCAATTTTCCGGCCGCAGCAGCGCTTCGCCCGTGAATACATAGCCGTCCGCCGTACGGGTCAGGCTGTCCGACACCTGCTGCGTCGGCACGCTCCAATCCCGGCCTTGTTCCGCATTGTAAAAGACAAAAGACAGCAGTCCGATGATCAAAATCGCCACAATCAACAGTGCGGACACCGCCACCAGTCCCGCCGCCTTGACCCAGCTGCGCAGCTTCATCCTTCCGCCTCCCGTTCCAGGCGATAGCCCAGCCCGCGCACGGTCAGCAGGTGGCGCGGATGGGACGGGTCGGCCTCAATCTTCTCGCGCAGGCGGCGGATATGCACCATCAGCGTGTTTTCATAGCCCACCATCGGGCCATCCCACAGCGCCTGACACAGCGCGTCAATCGTGACAATATTGCCGCCGCTGTCCCACAGCTTTTTGAGCAGTGCAAACTCCTTGGCGGTCAGTGCGGTTTCTGCGCCATCCCGGCGCACCGTCCCCCTGCCCCACAGGATTTCTGTCTCACCTAGCCGGGCAGTCTCTGATCCCCGGCGGTATACCCGGCGCAGCACAGCGCGCAGCCGCAGGCGAAGCTCCTGCGGCAGGAAGGGCTTGGTGATGTAATCATCCGCGCCCAGTCCCAGACCGCGCAGCCGCGCTTCGTCCTCGTCCCGCGCGGACAGGAACAGCACCGGCACGTCCCGCTCGCGCCGCAACTGGCCGAACAGGGAAAAGCCGTCCCCGTCCGGCAGCATGACGTCGAGCAGTACTGCATCCGGTGATGCAGCACGGAATCGTGTCAGCGCCTCGGCGCAGCTGCCTGCGACCTCAACCGTATAACCATCCGCCGCTAAGATTTCACGGATCATATTTTGCAGGGCGACCTCGTCATCCACCGCCAAAATCCGATATGCCATTTTCATTCTCCCCGCTTTGTGTTGGATTCTCGTACAGCATTATTATAGCAGATCCGCCACCCGCATGGCGACTGCAACGCAAAAGTAAGGTAAACGTAAGGCTGGCTTCATCGGGCTTTCAGCCAAACCTGCTATGCTGAAAGCCGTAAGGAGGTCATGCAATAATGAACAGTATCGAAACCCACGGCCTGAGCAAACAATACGGCGGCGCCCTGCGGGTCAACCATTTGGATTTATGCGTGCCGGAGGGCTGCATTTACGGGTTTCTTGGGCCAAACGGCGCGGGCAAATCCACCACGCTTAAAATGATTCTCGGGCTGGTGCGCCCCACGCAGGGCAGCATCGAAGTGCTCGGCCAACCTATGGAGCACGCCAACCGGCTGGCAGTTCTCCGGCAGGTCGGCAGCCTGATCGAAAGCCCGAGCTATTACGGCCATCTGACCGGCGAAGAAAACTTGCGTATCGTGCAGACGCTGCGTGGCGTGCCGGAGAAGAATATCCACGAGGTATTGCAAATCGTGCGGCTGGACAACCAGCAAAGCAAGCGGGTCGCGCACTACTCGCTCGGCATGAAGCAGCGGCTGGGGCTTGCAGCCGCGCTGCTTGGATTCCCCAAGCTGCTGATTCTGGACGAGCCGACCAACGGGCTTGACCCCGCGGGCATTCAGGAAATGCGGGAACTCATCTGCGAACTGCCCACCCGCTTCGGCATGACTGTGGTCGTATCCAGCCATTTGCTGAGCGAGATCGACCAGATGGCCGACCAGGTTGGCATCATCCGGGAAGGCGAACTGGTCTTTCAGGATACACTGACACGGCTGCACGACCGCAGCCAGCACCATCTGGCGCTGCGCACGTCCAACAATACTGTTGCGCAGGCACTTCTAACCCAGCAGCAGGTCGAATGCTGCGTTGAGGGCGACTGTCTGCTGCTGCCGCCGCTGTGTGACACGGCCGCAGCGGATGTCATCCGGCTGCTGAGCGAAAACCGGCTTGGCATTTTCCGGCTGGAGGAACGGAAAAAAAGCCTTGAGGATATCTTCCTTGAGCTGACCGGAAAGGCGGCGAGCCTGTGAAACTGCTTCGACTGGAATTTTACAAGTGCCGCCGGCGCAAGGTTGCGCTTGTCTGCGCCGCAGTCTTGGCCGCGCAGCTCTTTTGGTTCTGGGTGGTGCTGTCCCGGCAGAGCGAGGAAGAAATGCGGCAGGGCTGGCTGCTGATGCTGTACAACTTCGCGGTGCTGGACGCAATCGTCCTGCCGCTCACCACCGCCGTGCTGGCCAGCCGCAGCTGTGAGATCGAGCACAAGGGCTGCACGCTCAAACTGCTCGAAACCGCCGCCACGCCCGCCCAACTCTATCGCGCAAAGCTCTTTTGGGGGGCGCTGACCTTAGCTGGGCTGCTCCTGCTGCGCGGCATTCTGCTCGTCGGCATCGGCAAGACGCTTGGGTTTCCGGGCGCTGTGCCCCTAGAGCAGCTCATTTGGTTCTCGGTTTTCTCTTGGGCGGTCTCTCTGATGCTGTATCTGCTCCAACAGGGGCTTTCGCTGCGCTATGCCAATCAGGCGGTGGCGCTGGTGTGCGGCATCTTCGGCAGCTTTACCGGGCTGATGAGCCTACTGATGCCCACGCAGTTGCAGCGCTTCGTGCCGTGGAGCTACTACGGTCTGTTGTCGCTTGTCGGCATGGACTGGGACGAGGCGACCCATGTCACCTCGTTTTACTGGCTCGATCCGCCGATCACCGATTTTACGCTACTTGCGCTTTGGGCTCTTTTGTTTTTTGTGATTGGACGGACGCTGTTCGTCCGGAAGGAGGTGTAAGCCATGCTGCTGCAATGTCTGCGCGCCGAGCGCATCAAGTGCCGCCGCGCGCCGGTCTGGCTCGCGTTTCTCATCCTGCCACTGTTCCCCGCCGTGCTCGGCACAGGGAACTATCTCGCCAACCTGAGCGTGCTGCAAAGCGGCTGGTACAGCCTGTGGACGCAGCACACGCTGTTCGCCGCGATGTTCTTCCTGCCCGCGCAGTTCGGCGTGTTCTGCGCTTGGCAGTGGCGGCTCGAGCACACCGACCACAACTGGAACAGCCTGATGACCGCGCCCGTGCCCGTGCGCGACCTTTATCTGGCCAAACTGCTGCTTGCGGCGGGCATCTCCGTTCTGGCACAGGCCTGCATCGCCGTGCTGTTCGTCCTGAGCGGCAAAATAGCGGGCATCGACGCGCCGCTGCCGCCTGAACTACCAGGCTGGCTGCTGCTGGGCACGGTGGGCGGCATCCCGGTCTGTGCGGTGCAGCTGTTTTTCAGTCTCGCCTGCCGCGCATTCGCCCCGCCCGTGGCCTTCGGTCTGATCGGCGGCATGTTCGGCCTGCTGTTTCTGAGTCAGGGCTGGGGCTATGCTTTCCCCTACTCTCTGCTGAGCCTTGGGATGCGCGCAAATAACCCGCAGATGACACTCGAGCTTACGCCCTTCCTGCTGGCCTGTACCGCATATACGGTGGTTTTTTCTATTTTCTCTGTCCGGCTGATGCAGCGGCGGGATGTCGCAGCAGAGTGAGCGTTTTTTCATACAAAAGAAACCCGTCCGCAAGAATCCACCTGCGGACGGGTTTTTCGCCTGACGGCTTGATCATATAATCATCTGCGTCCAGATATTTCCAAGCAGCAGAGGACTATGTCTTTGCCACCAGCGCCTCCCTATCGGTCCTATCATTCTCAACCAGCAGAGAAATGATCCGGCTCACCGTGCTTTCCTTCCAGTATGCGGAGCTGTTGATGCAGAAATCATAGTTTTCCGGCACGCCCCAACTGCGGCCCGGCGTCTGACGCGATCGAGAAACGGCGCCTATCAAACCGAGAAGGTACTGCAAATCAATATCGTGGGTTCGTTCTCCGATCAGCAACGGCTTGGAGGAAAAAGGCGGCGCGCTGGGCGATATTTCGCTGACCTGTCGACGACGGAGCGGCACTGCAGGAAAATGGACAATGCGATACGCCCTGCTGGACGATCTGGAAGCCGTCAACGCCCAATTCAGCGTGATCATAGACCGCCTGTGCGATCTTCTGGACGGATTGGTGGCACCCAGTTTTCCCTTGCTGCTTGATCGCGTCGGACTTCGTTACATTCGTTTTCACGATCTACGCCACCCGTATGTCAAGCACACGACAAAAAAATATAATTCTGAAAAGCAGAAAACCCAAGCTACCAAGATTGAGGATTTGATAGCCTGGGGTTTCTGTTTTTGTATCGTCAGTTATTCAAAGAGGT
>CALWEB010000060.1 GCA_944376955.1 uncultured Agathobaculum sp.
GACCGGTACTGCGCAACGGAGGACCGTGAACCATGTCAGGCGGGGAACCGAGCAGCATTAAGCGGAAACCATCGTGTGCCGCAGAGCTGCCGATTTTGAGCCCAAACCGCAGAAAGGCAGCCGGGCGTACGCTTTCGAATTGCCCGTGTGCGGTCTTGTGGGGCGTTGAACAGGTTTCGCTGGAAACCACGGTTTCCAGCGAGTGGGATGTACCGGGCGGATGCCCGGCTACATCCGAACGGGACAAAAGTTCCGCTGGGCGAAACTTTTGCTCCGACTGGTATAAAAACCCACGCGCATGTCGCGGGTTTTTATGGACCAAATAACCGCGCGATGCGCGGAGGAGTCCGGTAAAGCTGGACTTTCGATGAAAACCGCATTGCGGTTTTCTATGAAATGGCGCGCTTGGCGCGCAGAGAGAACGCTGGGAGGCGGGCTTGCGCCCGCCTCTTTTGTGGTATCACGGGCAGGGAAAGGAGTTGAGCGCATGTATCAGGCGCTGTACCGCAAATGGCGGCCGCAGACCTTTGCGGATGTGATCGGCCAGCAGCATATTACGGACACACTGCGTGCGCAGCTCCGGTCCGGGCGGTTGAGCCATGCTTATCTGTTCACCGGCACGCGCGGCACGGGTAAGACCACCTGCGCTAAGATATTGGCGCGCGCGGTCAACTGCGAGCATCCGGTCAATGGCGATCCGTGCAACGAATGCGCGTCTTGCCGCGGCATTCTGGATGGCTCGGTGCTCGACGTGACCGAGATCGACGCGGCCTCCAACAATGGTGTGGACAACATCCGCGATCTGCGTGACGAGACACGTTACACACCCGCGCAAGTGAAAAAACGCGTATTTATCATCGACGAGGTACACATGCTCTCGACCGGCGCATTCAATGCGCTGCTCAAAACGCTCGAGGAGCCGCCCGAGCATGTGCTGTTCATTTTGGCGACAACCGAACTGCATAAGGTGCCCGCAACCATCCTGTCGCGCTGCCAGCGGTTTGATTTCCGGCGCATTGGCGCGGAGGACATCGCGCGCCGTCTGCTGGATGTGGCCGCGGGCGAGGGCATCGGTCTGACCGAAGGTGCGGCGCGCCTGATTGCGCGTCTGGCCGACGGCGCGATGCGCGACGCGCTCTCCATGCTGGACCGTGCGGCGGCTGCCGGCGCGGTGGATGAGCAGACTGTGACCGCAGCGCTGGGTGTTTTGGGGCAGGACGACGGCATCCGGCTGGCGGAACACCTGAAAACGGGAGATCTGGCCGCAGCAGTCGCGCTGATTGACGAATATTACAACGCAGGCCGTGATCTGGCTGCGGTATACGACCAGATGCTGGGACTCATCCGCGACGCATTGCTGGTCAAGACCAGCAAAACTGACGTCTCGGCGCTGATTTCCCCAGCGTATACGGTGAAAAGCCTGCAAAAGCTGTGCGACGGGCTGGCTGCGTCTACGCTCATCGCGTGGAGCCGGGTGATTGGGGAAGCGCTGGACCATATGCGCAGCGCAGCGAACCGTCGTGTCGAGGCCGAGCTGTGTGCTGTGCGGCTATGCAGCTTGGGCGCGGAGCAGTATGATACCCTGAGCGGGCGCGTGGAAGCGCTCGAGGAAAAAATGAAACACGGTGTACCGGTGGCAGCGGCACCTGCACAGACGGCAGCGCCCGCGCGGCAGTCGGACGAGATGCCGCCTCCGCCGGGCGATGAGGACGCACCGCCCCCGCCGGATGATGGCGATGCGCCGGGCTGGGTAGCCGAGGAGATGGCGACAGGGCAGCCTGCGGCAAAGCCCAAGGCGGAGCAGCCCCGGCCGTCCGCAGCGGCATGGCCGCAGTGGACGCAGCTGCTCGAAGCACTGACCGGCAAGATCAACACGGGCGCACATACCAACCTCAAGCTATCCGCCAAGGGCATTCTGGAGGACGGCGCGCTGGTCATCCTGTGTGAGGACGGCATCACTGCCATGCTCGCCAAGGCAGAATCGACGATGAAAGTCATCCGCGAGCAGGCAGCGGCGCTGGCAGGCGCGCCGATCAAGGTCAAGGTGCGCGAGGCTGGGGACGAGCCGGTACCACAAAAAAACGCCGCGGTCGAGGAGATCATCGGCCGGGCGAAAGCATTTGATATTCAAGTAAAAGAACTTTGAGGAGGACATACAAATGGCAAAGGGAAGAGGTTTTGGCGGCGGCTTCGGCGGCGGCATGAACATGCAGGCGATGATGAAGCAGGCGCAGAAGATGCAGGAGAACATGATGAAGGCGCAGGAGGAGATTGCGCAGATGGAAACCACCGGCACGGCGGGCGGCGGCATGGTAACCGCAACTGTGACCGGCACTTCTACGCTCAAATCCATTGAAATCAAGCCGGATGTGGTCGATCCGGACGATATCGACATGCTGCAGGATCTGGTGGTCGCGGCGGTCAACGAGGCACTGAAGGCGGCAAACGACAAGTCCCAGAGCCAGATGTCCGCGATCACCGGCGGCATGGGCGGTCTGGGCAGCGGCCTGTTCTGATGGACTTTTTCGCACCGCCGGTCGAACGGCTGATCGAGGAATTTGCAAAGCTGCCCGGCATCGGGCAGAAAACCGCGCAGCGGCTGGCGTTCCATGTGTTGGATCTGCCCAAAGAGGATGCTGAGCGTTTTGCCGATGCCATCCGCGAGGCCAAGGCGAAAACCTTCACCTGCAAGCGCTGTCAGAACCTGTCCGACAGCGAGCTTTGCCCGATCTGTTCCGACCAGACCCGCGACCAGAAAACCATTTGCGTGGTGGCGGAGCCGCGCGATGTGATCGCGTTTGAGCGCACCAAGGAATACCGTGGGCTGTACCATGTACTGCATGGCACGCTTTCCCCCATGGGACACATCGGGCCGGACGACATCCGCATCCGCGAGCTGGTGCAGCGCGTGGCGGACGAGGACACCGAGGAGGTTATCCTGGCCACCAATCCGGACACCGAGGGAGAGGCCACAGCCATGTACATTTCCCGCCTGCTGCAGCCCTTCGGCATCCGCATCACCCGCTTGGCTTATGGCATCCCGGTGGGCGGGCATCTGGAATATGTCGATGAGGTCACGCTGACGCGTGCGCTCGAAGGCCGGCGGGATTTATAAGACGGCGTTTTCTGCTTTGTTTCTGCCTTTTACACGGCGTGGACGCGCATGAAAAAGGAGACGCTCCCATCAAAAGGCCAGCTTTGCCGGCCTTTTGATACCCCGACCTCGCGGCCTTGCGCCGCGTCCGGGGGTATCGCAGGCCGGTTTCTCCGGAACCGGCTTGCGTAGACAGGGGGTATGGGATACCCCCTGTCATACGCGAAGCGTATAAAACAGGAACGGCCGGACTTTCGTCCGGCCGTTCCCGCAATAAAAGGTAGGATAGAGAGTAGAAAGCAAGAACATGTGGGGGGATCTTACACTTTCCACGTTTATTATGATATCGGGAAATTGTGAACATTCTGTGTACATTTCGCAACAAATTTTTGTTTTGTACGATCGGGAGGAAAAAAGCCAGTGGCAGACCTGAAAAAAGAAATTGAGAACCGGCGCACATTTGCGATCATTTCGCATCCGGACGCTGGTAAAACCACCATTACGGAGAAGTTTTTGCTGTACGGCGGCGCCATTCAGGAAGCCGGTATGGTCAAGGGCAAGAAAAACAGCCGTCATGCCGTGTCCGACTGGATGGAGATTGAGAAGCAGCGCGGTATTTCGGTCACCTCTTCGGTGCTGCAGTTCCGCTATGAGGGCAAGTGCATCAACATCCTGGACACGCCCGGCCACCAGGACTTCTCCGAGGACACCTACCGCACGCTGATGGCGGCAGACTCGGCGGTCATGGTCATTGACGCTTCCAAGGGCGTCGAGGCGCAGACGCGCAAGCTGTTCAAGGTGTGTGCCATGCGCGGCGTGCCGATTTTCACCTTTATCAACAAGATGGACCGTGAATCGCGCGACCCATATGAGCTGCTGGAGGAGATCGAGAACGAGCTGGGCATCGGCACTTATGCGGTCAACTGGCCGATCGGCTCGGGCAAGCGCTTCAAAGGTGTGTATGACCGCATGGATGACGAGGTCATCGCCTTCGAGGGCGCAGACTTCCGCCATGAGGTCAAGGCGCAGCGCCTGTCGATCGACGACCCCATCCTCGAGGGGCTGCTGCCCGAGGATCAGTACCAGACGCTGATCGACGACGTGGAGCTGCTTTCCGGCGCGGGCGATGAGTTTGACCTGAAAGCGGTGCATGAGGGCAAGCTGTCGCCGGTGTTCTTCGGTTCGGCGCTGACCAACTTTGGTGTCGAGCCGTTCCTGAAGAAGTTCTTGCAGATGACCCCGCCGCCGACCGCACGTACGGCCGACATCGGCGTCATCGACCCGTTTGAGGATCATTTTTCTGCCTTTGTGTTCAAGATTCAGGCCAACATGAACAAGGCGCATCGAGACCGCATCGCGTTCATGCGCATCTGCTCAGGCAAATTTGTGCGCGGGCAGGACGTGCTGCATGTGCAGAGCGGCAAAAAGATGGTACTCGCCGCGCCGCAGCAGCTGATGGCGCAAGACCGTTCGATTGTGGATGAGGCCTATGCAGGTGACATCATCGGCATTTTTGATCCGGGCGTGTTCTCGATTGGTGATACCGTGTGCGACCCCAAGCGCAAGTGCGTATTCTCCGGCATCCCGACCTTCGCGCCCGAACTGTTTGCTACCGTGCGTCAGAAAGACACGCTCAAGCGTAAGCAGTTTGTCAAGGGCGTGGAGCAGATCGCGCAGGAGGGCGCGATCCAGATCTTCCGCGAGCCGGGCGCCGGTATGGAGTCGGTTATCGTAGGCGTGGTGGGCGTACTGCAATTCGAGGTGTTGGAATACCGCCTGAAAAACGAGTACAATGTCGAAATCATCCGCGAGAACCTGCCCTATGAGCATGTGCGCTGGGTGGAAAATGACGAAGAAGGCTTTGATATCAAGGCATTGCAGCTGACCAGCGACACCAAGATTGTCGAGGATCTCAAGGGCAACAGCCTGCTGCTGTTCTCCTCACCGTGGAATATCACTTATGCGCTCGACCACAACGAAGGTCTGCGTCTGGCGGAGTTCGCGGAAAACGCATAAAAAACGTCGGCGGAAGCGTACAGCTTCCGCCGAGTGGGCTGTGCCGCGCGGGGCGCGGACAACGCCAAGATGCGATTTTGCGCGTCGCAAGCGGCACACAAAATCGCATCTTTGTATCAAAAGCCCGGCAAAGCTGGGCTTTTGATGAAAACAGGCCGCATTGTGCGGCCTGTTTTCTGTTTGATGCGCGGTGAACCGCGTAAAATAGAGTAAAAAGGCGGCCATCCGGCCGCCTTTTTTGAATTTAAAACGTCAAGGGATTCTCTTCGCGTGCCTGCACCGCACGCATGTACTGCCACAGCAGAACCAGTGGCACAATCTGCGCGGCAAACTGCACAAAGACAGCGGGCAGCGGCAGGGCGGCCAGAATCAGGGCGCTCGCCACAAATGCGCCCAGCAGCGGCGCATACAGACACCAGCGGATGCGGCGCGCGGGATAGGCATAGGCATGGGGGATGATACGCTCATCCAGTCCCCAGTACAGATAATATTCGCTCAGCAGACCCGCGACGCTGCCGGCCAGACTCAGCAGGGACATGAAGTTTTGCAGCACGAGGTTGTTGCCCGCCAGTTGGGTTACGACCAACGCCAGACCGATCAGCGCAATGGAAAGCAGCTGCGCGGGAAAAGCGCGGCTCAGCAGCGCGGATTGGTCTGACAGACGGTACAGCACATAGGCGATTACGCCATAAGCGGCAAGGTTGACGATGTTGGCGGCCAGCAAAACGGTCATCGAGTCGCTCAGCGCGGCCAGATTGATCAGTGCGGACACCGCCAGCGCGCCCCAAAGCACGCGCAGATGGGGGTAAATTCTCATAGATGTTGTTCCTCCGATATGGCCTATTATAGCATAACGGCACCCGGATGAAAAATATTTTTTGTCAGGGGTTGACAAAGGTGTATGATTGCATTATTATCATAGTACAATATAACAAGAGAGGAGAGAGCCTATGCAATGGCAACTGCGGGGCGACCGGCCGATCTACCAGCAGCTGGTGGAGATCTTGACCGAGCAGATCGTCAGCGGGCAGCTGGCGGCGGGCGAGAAGGTGCCGGCGGTACGCGAATTGGCGGCGCAGGCGGGGGTTAACCCCAACACCATGCAGCGTGCGCTGGCCGACATGGAACGCGAAGGGCTGATGCACACCAACCGGACGAGCGGACGCTATGTGACGGAGGATAAAGAGATGATTGATAAGATTCGGGAACAGATTGCAAGTGACCGCATTGCGGAATTTCTGGCTGGCATGAGTCAGCTCGGCTTCTCCGAGCAGGAGGTTTTCCGGCTGCTCGAAAAGCGTCAAGAGGAGGGGAATCAGAATGGAACAGAGAAATGAACTGGTGGTCTGCGCTGGGCTGACCAAAACATACGGCAGTGTCAAAGCGTTGGATCATCTCAACCTGACATTGGGCGGCGGCCGGTTTGTCGGCCTGCTCGGCCCAAATGGCTCGGGCAAGACGACCCTGATCAAGCTGATCAACGGTCTGATCCAGCCGACCGATGGCAGCGTTCTGGTCGATGGGCAGGCGCCGGGCGTACACACGCACAGCGTGGTCAGCTACCTGCCCGACCGGGGCTACCTGAACGATTGGATGCGGGTAAGTGACCTGATCGACTTTTTTGCCGACTTTTACGCGGACTTTGACCGCGTCAAGGCAAACGATATGCTGCAATCGCTGTCCATCAACGCGCTTGACCGGCTCAAGACACTTTCCAAGGGCACGAAGGAAAAGGTGCAGCTCATCCTGACCATGAGTCGCAAAGCCAAGCTGTTTTTGCTGGACGAACCGATTGCAGGTGTTGACCCGGCGGCGCGCGACTACATCCTCAATACGATCCTGTCCAATTACAGCGAGGATGCCGCGGTGCTGCTGTCCACGCATCTGATCGCGGATATCGAGCGTGTGCTGGACGAGGTAATCTTCCTGAAAAACGGCGTGATGACGCTGCACGAGAGCGTGGACACCATTCGGGAGGAACATGGAAAATCGGTGGATATGCTGTTCCGGGAGGTGTTCGCATGTTAAATCTGTTGAAATATGAGTGGGTGGCGTGCGCTCGCATCTCTCTGCCGCTGTACGGCGCAATGCTGCTGATGAGCGTGGTCAGTGCGTTGATGACAACCGAGAGTGCGCAGAATATTATGGACGGTATCCCGACCGCGATTCTTGGAATGCTGTACTTTGCGCTGCTGATTGCCGTGTTTGTCGTGACCGCGGTCATCCTGATCCAGCGTTTTTACAAAAACCTGCTCGGGGACGAGGGCTATCTGATGCTCACGCTGCCGGTAACGGTCGCGCAGCACATCTGGAGCAAAGTGATCATTGCAGTGGTGATCTGCTTGCTGAGCGGCGTGACCGCTGTGCTGAGCATTTCCATCCTCGGCGCCAATACCAATCTGATTTTTGGCATGGGTATGGTACTGCATGAGTTCGGGCGGGCAGTCGTGGCCGACCCCAATGTGCTGGGTTATCTGCTGGAAGGTACGCTTTTGGTACTGATCTCTACGGTTGG
>CALWEB010000061.1 GCA_944376955.1 uncultured Agathobaculum sp.
GGCCTACCATGCGCGGCGGCACGCAAACGGCATTGACCTCGGCGGCGTGTTGGTGCTGGGCTATCCGGGTTTCGTCTGCCAGTGTACAGGTGCTAAGGACTGTAAAAGCGATAACGGCGCGCATATCATTGGGGAGAAAGGGTTCATCCGCGTGGAAAATCCGGTCAGCATGTGTACGCGCGTCACGGTTGTGACGGACGCGGGCGAGCAGGTCTTTGATGAACAGCAGGGTGAAACCGCATGGTACTGGGAAATGCAGGGCATCGCGGGGCTGGTCGCGGCGGATGACCGCGCAGAATGCCGCTGCCGCATGGCGAAAACCGTCGAAATGGCAGATTTGCTCGAGCGGGCGCGGCGGGATGCGGGGATTGCGTTTCCGGGGGTGGACTGAGCGCCGCACACGGTCCGGGGCTTTCCCTATGCAGGGAAAGCGTGTATAATAGAGGTAAACGATTCATGGGACGGAGGAGGTCCGGTTATGGCGGATTTTGTATCGCATCATCTGTTTGGAGAACAGGCACAGAGCGTTTTTCCGGCAACGGTGCAGGAGCTGGTGCAAAAGCATCCGGTGAGTTTTCGGTGGGGCTGTCAGGGGCCGGACCCGCTGTTTTACCGCAAGATTTTGCTGGGCAGCCCGTTGCACAAGCTGGGCAATCGGATGCACTCGGAGAAGACGGATGAGCTGTTTGCCGCGCTCGCGCGCGGGGTGCATTGCCTGACCGGCACGGCACAGGAGACAGCGGCGGCATATTTTTACGGTTTTGTCTGCCACTATGCGCTCGACAGCGAAATTCACCCGTATGTGTATTGCCGGCAGGAGCAGATCCGCACGGCAGATGCCAAGCTGAGCGCTTCGGCAGTGCATTGTCAGATCGAAGGCGATATCGACTATCTGGTGTACGAGCGGGCGTACCATGCGCCGGTAACCGGGTTTGAGCCGGAGGGATTTTACACGCTGCCGGCGGAGGAAAAGGCCGTGCTGGCCGTGCTGCTGCACGCAGTGTTGGAAAACGTGTATGGCGAGGACGTGCCGGTGCGCGACCTGCGGCGTGCGTTCGACGAGATGCTCGCGTGGGAAAGCTTTCTGTATTCGGAAAACCACATGGTGTACCGCGGCGCGCAGCGGCTGGAGCGGCTGACGGGACGCGGCGCACTGCTGACCAGCCACATGAAGGTGGAGCGCCCGGCATGGGATGCGCTGAACGAGCAGCACAACCCTTGGCACAATCTGTGGAGACCGGAGGAAACGCGCACGGATTCCGTGCCCGAACTGTTCGCGCTGGCGCGCATCGCCGCCGCGGCCTTGGCGGGACAGTACGCCGCGCAGTTTGACGCGGGATTGCAGCTGTACTGCCATTTCAAGCAGCCGTTTGACAACGGAAGCCCGAAAAAAATACCCGTTTGAAGCGGATAGCTTCAAACGAAGTGGCTGTGCCGCGTTTTATGCGGACGAAGCCGAAGCTGCGCAAAGTTCCGACAAGCAAAACTTTGCTGCGCACAGGTATAAAAAGCCCGGTAAAGCTGGGCTTTTTTCATTTGTTGCGCGCCTTGCGGCGCGGGGGAGGCGGAATGGAAAGCGGCGTTAGCGGCGGCTATTTTTTTCCATCGTGGTTTGCGCGATACGGCATACTGTGGTACAATATATAGAAAATTTCGCCGGAGGAGGGCAGGACGGACGTGCAGGGCGTATTATGTTATTTTGTTGCGGTCAGCGTGATCGGCGCGGTCGTCTGCATCTATGATAAACTTGCCGCGCGCAGCGGCTGGAAGCGCGTGCCCGAGCGCACGCTGTTTTTCTGGGCGTTGGTCGGCGGTGGGCCGGGCGTATACCTGACCATGCTGCTCATTCGTCACAAGACGCTGCACCGCAGTTTCATGTGGGGCATTCCGGCGATCATGATATTGCAGATTGCAATATTATTCGGTATTTATAACATTATGTATTCGAGGGGATTGTTATGACCAAAGCGTTGGTCCGTTGGTTCATCCATGATGCAGACAACACGCGGGATGCGCATGTGCGCGAACGGTACGGCATTTTATCCGGTGCGGTGGGTATTGCGTGCAATGTGTTTTTGTTCGTGCTCAAACTGGTGATCGGCCTGCTGACCGGCTCGATTTCGATTGCGGCGGACGCGTTTAACAACCTGTCCGACGGGCTTTCCTGCATGATTTCGATTGTGGGCTTCAAGGTGTCGGGCAAGGCGCCGGACGCCAAGCATCCGTTTGGCTACGGACGCACCGAGTACATCGCGGGTCTGATCGTGGCGTTTATCATTGTGCTGGTTGGTTTTGAGTTCCTCAAAACCTCGTTCGACCGCATCATCCACCCGGAACCGGTGGCGTTTTCCGTGGTGCTGCTGGTGATCCTTGCGGTGTCCATGTTGGTCAAACTGTGGATGGGCGCATTCAACTCGACGATTGGGCGCTGGATTGAGTCGCCGGTGCTGATGGCGGCGGGGCAGGACAGCCGCAACGACGTGATTACTACCTCGGTGGTTGTTATCGGCATGATCGCAGGCCGCTTTACCACCCTGCCGGTGGATGGCTATGTGGGTGTGCTGGTGGCGCTGTTCATCCTGTGGGCCGGTATTGGCATCGTACGCGATACGGTCGCGCCACTGCTGGGTGAGGCCGCTGACCCGGAGATTGCACATAATATCGCGGATATCGTGCGCGAATCCGATTACATTGTAGGCGTACACGACTTGATCATCCACAACTATGGCGCGGGCCGTTCTTTGGCCTCACTGCACGCGGAGGTGCCGAGTGACTCGGATTTTGTCGCGGTGCATGAGGTGATCGACGAGGCGGAAAAACGCGTCTGGCAGCGTACGGGCGTGTATCTGGTCATCCACATGGACCCGATCGACGTCAATAACGAGCATGTCGCCGCACTGTGCGAACAGGTGGACAATGTGCTGCGGGGGATTGACGAAAACCTTTCCATGCACGATTTCCGCGTGGTGGACGGTGAGCGGCAGATCAACCTGATTTTTGACGTCGTTGTGCCGTTTACCTATGATGAAAAAGGCAAGCGTGATCTGATGATGCAGATTTATGACCGTCTCAAGGAGATTGACACGCGATACAACCCGGTGGTGACGCTGGATCACCAGATGTAAAAAAGTCGATGAAAGCGTGCAGCTTTCATCGAGGAGCGGTGCCGCACGGTGTGCGGACACCGCTCATGCGCGATTTTGCGCGCCAATGCGGCACACAAAATCGCTTCCTTGTATCAAACGCCCGGCAAAGCCGGGCGTTTGATGAAAAGAACCGCCGGGAGGCGGTTCTTTTCTGTTTTATGCGCACCGTGCGGCGCGAAAAAGGGGATGCCTTGCGGTGGGTGAAGCGTCATGATACAATAAGGAAAAGAATCGCCGCCCCGACGGGCGGACATCCTACTCTGACGGAGGTTTTTCTATGCTGCTGATTCAAAACGGCCGGGTACTTGACCCTTACACCGGCGTGGATGCGCCGCGCGATGTGCTGATCGGGGATGACGGCGTGATTGCCGCGGTGCAGCCGCACATCGACGCGCCTGCGGCCTGTGAAGTTTACGACGCGGCGGGGCTGACGGTTTCGCCCGGCTTTGTGGATGGCCATGTGCATTTCCGCGATCCCGGACAGACGCAAAAAGAGGACGTGCTGACCGGTGCGGCGGCGGCCGCTGCGGGCGGGTATGCCACCGTGATCTGCATGGCCAACACGCTGCCGACCTGTGATACACCCGAGATCATCCGCTATGTGACTGACAAGGCAAAGGACTGCCCGGTGGAGGTATTGCAGGCGGGCGCGGTGACCCGTGGCCTGAAAGGGCAGGAGCTGACCGATTTTGACGCGCTGACTGCGGCGGGCGCGCCCTGTCTGACCGATGACGGCGTCAACCTAACCTCGGCGGCGCTGTGCCGCACAGCGATGGAGCAAGCCGCTGCGCGCGATATCCTGCTGTCCTTCCATGAGGAAGAGCCGTCGCTGGTGCCGTCGCCCGGCGTCAATTACGGTTCGGCGGCCGCAAAACAGTTTGGCGTGCCCGGCGCGATGGCCAGCGCGGAAACCGCGATGATCGCGCGCGACATCGCGCTGGCGCTCGATACAGGCGCGCGCGTGGTGTTCCAGCATGTCTCCTGTGGGCAGTCGGTCGCGCTTATCCGTGCGGGTAAGTCGCTCGGCGCGCGCGTTTATGCCGAGGTCACGCCGCACCACATTTCCCTGACCGAGGACGACGTGTGTACCCACGGCACATTTGCGCGCATGAACCCGCCGTTGCGCCGTGAGGCCGACCGGCAGGCGCTGATTGAAGGGCTGCGCGACGGCACAATCGACATGATCGCCACGGACCACGCGCCGCACACTGCGGAGGAGAAGGCGCGAGACTTTGCCAAGGCGCCCAGCGGCATCACGGGGCTGGAGACCGCTTTTTCCGTGTGCAACACTTATCTGGTCAAGACCGGACGGCTGACCCCGATGCAGTTGATCGAAAAAATGAGCAAAACCCCCGCCGAGATCTACGGTCTGACCGGCCGCGCGGTGACAGAGGGCAATTTCGCCCGTCTGGTGCTGCTCGACTGGGATCATGAGACAATATACAAAACATATCAATCAAAGGCAATTAACACACCGTATACCAATATGCCGCTGACCGGCGCGCCGCGCGCGATCGTCACGGGGACGCGCATTACGGCCCGTTGAACACAAAATTTGCATATGCGCGTTAAAAATTGCCAGAACTGCTGCCGTATAATGTGCCGCGTTCCAGTCATACTACCTGTACAACCAGAAATTGCGTATGGGAGGGAACGCGTAAATGAAGGCAACCGGCATTGTGCGCCGTATTGATGATTTGGGTCGTGTCGTGATTCCGAAGGAAATCCGCCGCACCTTGCGCATCCGCGAGGGCGACCCGCTGGAGATTTTCACCGATCGCGACGGCGAGGTGATTTTCAAAAAGTATTCCCCGATGGGTGAAATGGGCGCCGTGGCAGGCGAGCTGGCCGAAGCACTTGCCCGCACGGCGGGCATGAGCTGCGCGATCTGCGACCGCGACGCGGTGATTGCTGCGGCAGGCGGCGCGAAAAAGGATATCCTTGAAAAACGGATCTCCGCCGAGCTGGAACAGCTGATGGAGCAGCGCGTGGTGTATGAGCGCGGCGTGGATGATGCGCCGGAACTGACCGTTTCGGACAACGACGCTTATAATGTGGTCGTGGCGGTGCCGATCATCACCGAAGGCGATGTGAGCGGGTGTGTGGTGTACGTTACCGAGGACGAGAGCGCATCGGCCAACGAGGTGTTGGTGAAACTGTGCCAGACTGCGGCGCAGTTCATGGCCAAGCGCGTGGCGGTATAAGGGGGCGGACGGAATGAAGGACAAACAAAAGCCCGAACGCGAACCCAAGCCGTTCCCGGCTTATGACGATGCGGCGCATATCGACTCTGCCGCAGTGGCAGCCGTGCCGCCCTGGTCGCAGGATTCGCCGCCGCGCGGCGACCCAGCTGCCACGGCCTACACCGAAATGTACTGCCAGAAACCGAAAGAGAAAAGCTGAAAGACCGGCCGGTGCCTAAAGGCGCCGGCCGGTTTGCTTCATCCCGCATCGTAGAGATGTGCGCAACACAGGACATACAGCCACCCCTACGATTGGGTAAATGCGGTGGGTTGAAGCAAAACGATGAAATTTTGAGTATTTTATTGTATATTACCAATATACTGTTGGTGGAAACCGTATAAATTGAAACTTCTTACAAGTATGCTTCTAAAATATGAGGCTAATTTCAAGAATAAATATTGCAAATTCAACAAATGTGTGACAAACTAAACGTATACGATAATAGTAATTAAGAAAATATATTGGGAACAAAACAAGTTGTTCGTACTGGAAGAATCAAACAAGCGTAACCATCTCGGAAAAGTCGATCGGATCAAGCAAAATAGGATGCGGTGGATCGTCTGCAGCGGTGTCTCGATTGCGAAAATGAGCCATATGGCAAGTGGTATTTTCTGCAAGAGACCAAAGTGAGACAGTTGTCAAATCAATCTTCCAATTTATGCTTCATCAGGACTGGCATTTGTAGCAATAGCGTCGTCTGATGAAGCATTTTTTTGAGCGTTTTAGCGGTCATACGCAAGAAAAGCAGAATAATGCCTGCGTTTACAAAGGAAGGGATGTGATGATGGGAAATGAGTGGGCAAAGAATCAGCCCTTCTTTTGGCAGGCAGATACCATAAAGTGATGAAAGCAAAAAAACATCTTGGAACTGGAAAGGTGAAAATAGGGAGGTGCGGATAAGACAGGCTGATCCATAAATGATATTGTTCGGATAGAAAGTTAGGAATATTCAGTATAGAGGGCACTGAGGCATATCAAGAAGATGGAGGGGAAACGATGGAGAAAAATGGAATCGACTGGGAAAACGGGTGCTGTCCTGTGTTCTGACTGCCCTTTTGGCAGCTCAGGCAGCGCCAATGGCATACGGCGTGGACACGCAGGGCGATGTGTCCAACAGTGATACGCAAATTTCGTCTCCTGTGGAAACGGTTTATGTCAATTCGTATGGCGGTGGCCAGCGAAGCATGGATTTTGATGAACATTGGAAATTCAATCTGGGAGACGCCAGCGGCGCAGAGACGCTGGAATATGACGATTCTGCGTGGCGGTATGTCAACCTTCCTCATGATTACAGCATCGAGCAGCCCTACTCGGCCTCGAATGAGGCGGAAAGCGGCTATTTGCCCGGTGGTGTCGGCTGGTATCGCAAACACTTTACGGTTGATCCCAGCTGGCAGACCAAACGCTTGTCCATCCACTTTGATGGCGCTTACATGAACACCGAGGTATACCTCAATGGGACGAAACTCGGCTTCCATCCCTATGGCTATACCCCATTTTCGCTGGAACTGCCGACTGATTTGCTGAATTTCGACAGCGAAAACGTGATTGCGGTAAAGACAAATAATAAGATCCCTTCCAGCCGTTGGTATTCCGGCAGCGGCATTTATCGCGACGTCACATTGGTGGCAACTGATCCCGTACATGTTGCGCCGAATGGCGTCACGGTGGTGACCCCGGATATCAAAAACGGGACCGGAACGGTTAAGATTACGACAGAAGTGGCCAATGACGGCACCTCGGCAGCGCAAGATCTGACGGTCAGCCACACCATCACGGAAAAAGGCAGCGATCAGAGCGTCGCTTCCGGCGAAGGCACCATCTCGTCGATCAGCAATGGCGTCTCTCAAAGCGTGGAAGTCACGGCAACGGTGGCAAGCCCGAAGCTCTGGAACGTATGGGATCAGGGCGCCCAGAACCTTTATGTAGTACATACGGAGATCAAAAAGGGCGATCAGGTGCTGGACAGCTATGATACGACCTTTGGCTTCCGTTATTTCTCCTTCACCCAGCAGGGCTTTTCGCTCAACGGGACGAATATGAAGCTGCGGGGCGTCTGTATGCACCATGATCAGGGCGCGCTGGGCTCGGAGGCATGGTATCGCGCGACCGAGCGTCAGGTGGAGATCATGAAGGAAATGGGTTGTAACGCGATCCGCGTCACCCATAATCCGGCTTCCCAAGCATTGCTGGAAATCTGCAATGAGCAGGGTATGTTGGTTGTGGAGGAAGCGTTTGATACCTGGACACAGCAGAAGAATAGCAACAGCAACGACTATTCTGCATGGTTTGAAACGGTTATTGCAGCAGACAACAAAATTGAGGGCGCGCAACCTGGTACGATGACCTGAGCTGAATTTGATGTAAAAGCCATGGTCAGCCGCGGCAAGAACTACCCCTGCATCATTATGTGGTCGCTTGGTAATGAAATTCTGGAGACAACTCAGTATGATTTCTCCAAATATCCGCAGCACGCGCAAAGTTTAATCAACTGGGTAAAAGAGGAGGATCAGACCCGCCCTGTTACCTTTGGCGATAACAAACTGAAGGATGGAAATGGAACGGTAAAAAGCATTGCTAACGCCATCCATAATAGTGGAGGCGTTGTGGGCTATAACTATGCCACCATCCAGCAGATGAACAATAACAGCGCATCAGATTGGCTGATTTATGGCTCGGAGACGGCTTCCACCATCAACAGCAGCGGTGTCTACAACTATATCGGCACCGGCGGTCAGACCGGAAATCAGCGCCTGACCTCTTATGATACCTCTAAGGTCGGCTGGGGCGCTGTGGCCAGTGACGCATGGTATCAAACAATCACGATGGACCGCAATGCTGGTGAGTTTGTTTGGACGGGCTTCGACTACATCGGCGAACCTACCCCGTGGAATGGTACAAACAGCGGTTCCCAGACCAGCAATTTCTCTGTTGCACCGAAATCCTCGTATTTTGGCATTGT
>CALWEB010000062.1 GCA_944376955.1 uncultured Agathobaculum sp.
ACCGCCACATAAGTATCTGCATCCTTGCCGGGGGTCAGCACATAGTCGGCCACGGTCGGCGACGAGCCGCCGTATTTGGTGTACCAGACATCCTTGCTATCCGCCAGCGCGCGCTGGCTGTCGGCCAGCGAACGCTGCCCTTCCTGCGACAGCACTGGATAGGCGGGCCACACCGACTTATACGCCACCGCGCGCGCATATTGCTGCGCCAGATCGGCAGCCGTGCGGTCGTTTTGGCCGCCGTCATAGGTGTAGTCCTGCACGCTGCCGCCCGCGACCGTCAGGTCCAGCGGCATCCCGTCCGCAAAGGTGTACCGCATCTGCGTCAAATCATCGTTTCCGTCGCCCGTTTCGTCCCAACTGCGCACGGTTTCCAGCTGGCCGCCAGTCAGCTGGAGCGACGTTACGATGGTTTCTTCCAACGATGCTTCGCTCGCGGGCAGCGGATCCGGCAAGCCCAAATCGTTTTCGTACAGCAGCCGGAAATGTTCCAGGCTGTCCGCCGTGTCTACAAACGGTTCATCGTTGATATACGGATTGCCTTCGACCTGGCTGACCTTCCAGGTCCCGTCTGCCTTTTCAAAGTGGATGCGTTCGGCCTGCCGGGTGGCAGGGCTCGCCGATGCCATCCATTCGGTCACAATGACCGCTTGCTGGTTTTCGGCATCGGGCAGCACCGTAAAGCGGCTGACCGACGGGCTGGAGGTGCCGATCTGCCACAGCGGTTCGCCATCGGTCTGACCGGTCTGCGCGCCCAGCGCGGTTTGCTGCTCATAAAGCTTTTGGGCCAGGTCATCGTTGAGCAGCTCATACCACGGCTCGGCGTCGCGGTACTGGCCGCTCATCCACTGCTCGGCCAGGGCCACGCACTCGTCGTCCGTGAGTTTTCCCTGAGTCGTGCCCACCGAAAACGCGCAGCCCAGCGCGCCGACCGACAAAGCCGCCCCAAGCACCAAGACAGTCCCGCATTTTTTGATGCGTTTCTCGAACAATCCTTCCAAGCGTCGCATAAGCCCCTCCTTATCTCCGGTAAAGCACGATACCAGCGCGCGCTTTTTGACCTGTTTTTCGACCGACCGCAAAATGGTTTGCCCATAGGCGCGGCGCGCCGAAAGGTCCATGCCCCGCACCACCGCTTCGTCGCAGGCCATTTCGATATCTTCCTGCGCGAGCCGCGCCATATGGTGTACGAGTGGATTGAACCAGTGAACCGCCCGCGCGGCGACCAGCAGCAGCTTGAGCCACAGGTCGCGCCGCTTGTAGTGGGTCAGTTCATGGCGAAAGATGAAGGCCGCGTCCTCGGCGGACAGGTCTTCGTCGGGCAGATAGAGCGCGGGATAGAGAAATCCGGCCAGCATCGGACAGTCGGCCACGCGCGTCACGCGCAGCGGGATATTCCGGGAAATGCCAAGCGACCGTTTTTGTTCCTCGAATGCCGCCAGCAGTGGGTTTCGTGCGGCAGGGTGGCTGCTCTGTTCCAACACATAGTAGAATGCCAGATATCGATATAACTGCCAAACCGTAACGAGCAGCACGCCCACGCCCCACACGACAGACAGCACATAGCCTAAATCGAACGAAATAAGCGATGGCATATCAAGCGGAGTCAGCGCCTGAGCCTGTTCCTGCGTCACCCAGCGGTTTGCCACGGTCCCGCCGTCCACATCCAGAGCAGGCAGCCCGGCCTGTTCGAGCTGGGCAGGGGTAAAGTCGGTCTGCGTCAGATAGGTCGTGCACGGCGCGACCTGCACCGGCGGGTCGGGCAGCGTCAGCTGCACGGGGATGAGCAGCCGGAGCGCCAAAATGGCCCACACAAGGCACATCATCCGCGCCGGATAGCGTTTTTTGAGCGTCCGGCGCAGCAAAAACAGCAAAACCGCCACCACTGACACGGTCAGCCCGATCTGCACCAGATTGCTCGGCAGGTTTTCCAAATGCAACATGGCCTTCACCTACTTTTGCTGCTCCTGCGCATCCAGAAAGGCGCGCAGGTCCTTGAGATCGTCCTCGGTCAGCGCGCCCGCGTCCGACAGGCTGGCCACAAAGTTCTTGACCGACCCGCCGCACAGGCGCTCGACAAAGCTGCGGCTCTCGCGCTGCAAATAGGCGTCGCGCGTCACGCGCGGCGTGTACAGGTTTTGCCGCCCCTGCTTTTCGCACGACAGAAAGCCCTTGTCGCACAAACGGGACAGAAAAGTCAGCACGCTGGTGGCTTTCCAGTCGCTCGGCACCTTTTGTTGCACGTCCGAAGCCGTGACCGGCGGCGACAGCGACCAGACCGCCTGCATGACCTCCAGTTCGGCATCGGGCAGCCGTTTGGTTTTGTCCATACCGTTTCCCTCCTGTTCTACAAATGTAAAACTTGTTTGGTGACTATATTCTACAATAGTAGAAAAAGAGAGTCAAGCAACACTTGGTAACAAAATGGTTTCCCGACGTTCAGGGCTGGTTGGGGTCGGGTTCGTCCTCGGTGATGGGCATTTCGATCAAAAGCTCAAACTGGCTTTTTTCGAACTTCAAAAGCCCCTCGTCGCGCATTTTGCACAGTTCATTCGACATGGCGCTGCGGTCAACAAACAGAAAATCGGCCAAAGCCTGCCGGTTCAGCGGGATGGAAAAGACCCGGTTGCCAGTCTGGTGGAGCTGTCCGGACAGATAATCCTGCAAACGCTCGCGGGTCGAACGGCGGATGCTGTCCTCCAATTTGCGGGTGAGCCGATGGGCCTGCTGCGCGGTGGCCAGGGTGAGGTTTTGCAAAACCGGATTT
>CALWEB010000063.1 GCA_944376955.1 uncultured Agathobaculum sp.
AACGAAATGAAAGAGTTATTGACCTATATTGTCAAAAATCTGGTTTCCGAGCCGGATGCGATTGCCATCACCGAGGAGATCGACGGCGATAATGTCACCTTTTCCCTGCGCGTGGCGCCTGGGGACATGGGCCGCGTCATCGGTCGTCACGGCCGCATCGCAAAGGAAATCCGCACACTCATGAAAGCGGCAGGCAATCGCGAAAACAAGCGTGTAACAGTCGATATCCTCGACTAAGCCGTTCCGGGAGGTTGCTCCCGACGGAAAACGCCGTATAAAAATCGCCGCAGCGCGGCGATTTTTTGTTATCTGCGCGCATTTCTGCGCGCCATTCCCCCTAGAGACGGAGGAGGCAACATGCCCAAACAATTTTTAGAGGCCGGCAAAATCGTCGGCACGCACGGCGTGCGCGGCGACCTGAAGGTACAGAGCTGGTGTGACAGCCCCGAAGTGCTGTGCGACTTCGACACCCTGTATCTGGATGAAAAAACACCGGTAACGGTCGAAAAGGCGCAGGTGCATAAAAACGTGGTGCTCATGCACCTGACCGGCATCGACACGGTCGAAGCCGCCGAAGCGCTGCGCGGCCGCGTGCTGCATCTCGATCGGGATGACGTGGACCTGCCGGACGACCTGGTGTTCATTCAGGACATCCTCGGGTTTACCGTACACGACCGCCGCACGGGCAGCGACGTCGGCAAGCTGCGCGACGTGCTGACCACCAATCCGGCACACGATATGTACGAGATCAAAACCACCGACGGCCGTCTGGTATACGTGCCTGCCGCCAAGCCCTTTTTGCAGGAGATTGATATGCAGGCGGGCGTGATCTATATCGAAAGCATTGAGGGACTGCTCGAATGAAGATCGACATTATGACGCTGTTCCCCGAGATGATCGACGCGGTCATGCGGGAAAGCATCATTGGCCGCGCGCAGGAGAAGGGGCTGGTCGAGGTGCGCGCGACCAACATCCGTGACTACGCGCTGGACAAGCACCACAAAGCAGACGACGCACCCTACGGTGGCGGGCGCGGGCAGGTGATGCTGGCGGAACCGCTCTATCTGTGCCATGAGGCGCTGTGTGCGGGCGAACATGTACACACGGTATTCCTGTCCGCGCAGGGGCGGCCGTTTGATCAGGCCAAGGCGCGTGAACTGCTCGCACAGGAGCATATTATCCTTGTCTGTGGGCATTATGAAGGCATCGACCAGCGGTTTATTGACGCTTGCGTGGATGAAGAGATCTCGATCGGTGACTTTGTGCTGACCGGCGGCGAAATCCCCGCGATGGCGGTTGCGGACGCGGTGTGCCGCATGGTGCCGGGCGTGCTGCCCGACGAGGAAGCGTTCACCGCCGAAAGCCACTGGGACGGACTGCTTGAGCACCCGCAATACACCCGCCCGGAAAACTGGCGCGGCCGCGCAGTGCCCGAGGTGCTGCTCTCCGGCCATCACGCCAATATCGAGGCGTGGCGGCGCGAAATGAGCCTGCGCCGCACCAAGGCCGACCGGCCCGATCTATATGCGCGCTTTTCGCCCCGCGACAAGCAGGACAAAAAAATCCTCGATAAAATCGAAAAGCCGGACGGCTGAACCGTCCGGCTTTTGTTATGCTTTGTTACAGTATGTAAACCTGCGTGGTCTCGTACACTTCGTAGACCTTTTTGAGCGTCGCCATCTCGGTGCCTGCCAGACGGCTGCACGCGCGCGCGGTTGCCACCGCATAACGCGCCATCTCGTCAAACTTGAGCTTGTTGTTCATCGAGTTGGCAATCGCGCCGACCATCGCGTCTCCCGTACCGACCGAGCCCTCGTCATAAATCTTGGGGTTGGTGTTGACATAAAGCGCCTCCGACTCGTCCTTGGAGACCAGCACCGCGCCCTCCTGACTCATCGAAACACAAACCGCCCGCGCCCCCATGTCGAGCATCTTGCGCGCGGAAACCACAACCACTTCAGGGTCGGCAGAGGGCTTGTCGCCCACGGCTTCCGCCAGCTCGAAGATATTGGGCTTGACAAAATCTGGCTCACACTTCAGCGCTTCCAGCAGCAGATCGCCCTGTGCATCAATAATCAACTTACAGCCGCGCTTTTTGATCAGCTTGCACAGCTTGCGGTAGTTCTTGAGCGGAAATTCCGGCGGCGTAGAACCGGCCAAAACGAAAATATTCCCCTCGTGCAGATACAGCTCCATACGATCCAGCAGACGCAGAAAATCCGAATCCTCGATCTTGCTGCCCGGCTCATTGACCTCAGTGTGCCCGCCCTGTGCGTCGATAATCTGGGTATTGACACGCATCTGACCCGAAATATCGACAAAATCATGGTGGATATCCGCTGATGTCAACATATCCTTGAGGATACGGCCGTTTGTCCCTCCGCAAAAGCCAAGCGCAACACTGCTGCCGCCCAGCGCTTTGATCGCGCGGGATACGTTAATGCCCTTGCCGCCCGGTTCCAGATGGCTGGATACCGCACGGTTGAGCTTGCCGACCACCAGCGGGTGCTCAATCCGCTGGGTACGGTCCAGCGCGGCGTTGAGCGTTATCGTGATAACCATGGGGCGCCCCTCCTGTTGTGTATTTTTCTCTTACTTTTTATTTTACCGAATCGTGCGCGCAATGTAAATGCTTTTTGTAAACTTTCCTGCAAAACGTCTCTGCACGCTGCCTTACAGTCCCATCTGCGCCAATTCCTGCACCAGCTTGATATAAAAACCGCAGACATCGAAACCGCTGTCCACGCCCTGCGCATCGACCAGCTGCTGATGGCTGACCCCCTCCAGCGTGCCGCGGTAGCGACCCCAGCGGGCAGATTCCGGCGTCACCAGCCCATCGCTGTCCCCGTGTGCGGGGAAAAACAGGCCGTGCGTCAACCGCATGGCGGGATCGGTGCCGTTTTTACCCAGCCGCGCGCCCCAGCTCTGATAATAGACGCAGTTGGCGTCCGGATGGGCGCGGTTGAATGCCTCCAGATAGGCAGGCGTCAGCTGTTCGCCCGCGCGCAGCGAGTCGGGTGCGTGATCCCCATGCCGCCGCCACCAAGCATCGTTGCCGCGCGCCCACGCAGCGACACCCGGCCGCGCGTACAGCAACAGTTCGGCCACACGCGAGCCGCGGTTGGGGGTGGACAGCATGGAAAGCGAGGCCACATGCCTGCCATAGCCCATTTGAGAGATCAGATGGCGGGCTTCCAGCCCGCCTTTGGAATGGGCAATGATGTTGACACGGTCACAGCCGTACCGGTGCAGCATGTTGCGCACGGTTTGTGCCAACTGCGATGCGCCGGTTTCAATACTGCCCCAAGCATCCTGCCCACCGAAGCAGATTTCCGCGCCTCGTGCGCGCAGCACATCGGGGACACGTCCCCACGGCACATACAGCCCGCCGTGCTCGGTGACACCCAATCCGTGTGCCAACAGGATGGGATAGCGGGTTTTGCAGTCCTGCGCCGTACTCATTTGTGGTATTTGCCGCCCGCGGCAATGTTAAGCGCGCGGTACAGCTGCTCGAGCACCATCACGCGCGCGAGATGGTGCGGGAACGTCATGGGCGACATGGAGAGCCGCAGCGCCGCCCGTGCCTTGACCCGGTCGGACAGGCCGCACGACCCGCCGATCACCAGACACAGGCGGCTCGTACCGCTTACGGTCAGACGGCCGAGGTAGTCGGCCAACTGCTCGGAGGATAGTTCCTTTCCTTCCACGCACAGCGCGATCACCGTCGCGCCCTGCGGGAGTTTCGCCTCGATCAGCGCCGCTTCCTTGTCCAACGCCTGCGCGATCTCACCCGGCGATGGCGTTTGCGGCAGCCGCTGTTCGGGCAGCTCGACGATCTCTAATTTACAATATGCACCCAGACGCTTTTCATATTCGCGCACGGCGTCCGCCCAGAACTTCTCTCCGAGCTTGCCCACGCAAATCAGCCGGACAGCGAGCATAGCGCTTCCTCCCCAAACAAGACCGGTGTTTCCATGCGGTCACGCGGCGCAACCTGCACCGCGCAGTCCGGCAGGCCGTGCAGCGCCCCCAGTGTCTGCTGCAACGCAAGCGCCGGCATATTATTCTTCTCGCTCAGGTGCGCCAAAACCAGCGAGCGCGTGCCATGCCGCACCAGATCGGCCGCGAACACGGCGCAGTCCGGGTTGGACAGGTGTCCCGCCGGGCCTGCCACACGCATTTTCAGCGGATACGGGTACGGCCCTGCCTGTAACATATGCGGGTCATGGTTGCTCTCCAGCACGACTGTCTCGCAGCCGCGCAGCAGGTCTGCCGCTTCGCGCGGCACAAATCCCAGATCGGTGGCAAAGCCGAACCGGCTGCTGCCGTGTTCGAGTATGTAACCGACGCTGTCCGCCGCGTCATGCGGTGTGGCGAAGGTCGCTATGTCCACATTGCGCACCCAGAAAGCGTCCCCGCTGTCAAATTCGTTCAGCCGGTCAGCGCAGGACGGATCTTTTTCCGCCAGCGCCTCTGCCGTGCCGCGCGAGGCAAACACGGGCGCTTTGGCTTTTTTCAGGAACATCGACAATCCCTTGACATGGTCGATGTGCTCATGCGTGAGCAGTACGGCGGACACATCCTCCAGCCCCAGGCCAAGCCCGGCCAGTGCCGTCGTGATCTTGCGCAGCGACACGCCCAGATCAATCAAAACCGCCGTCCCATCTGCCATATACAGCCCGCAGTTGCCCGTCGAGCCGCTTGCAATGCTGTAATAATACCGCTCCGCCAATGTCCAAACTCCTTTGCTTTCCAAAACAGCGGAGAGGTTACCCCCCTCCGCTGTCTTTGTTCCCTTTGTTATGCCCGCACTGCCGCGCCCATGGAATCCGGGATCTCGGAGCGGTACATATCCGCACCCAGCGCCACGAATTTTTCCACCAGCGTTTCATAACCGCGCTCAATGTTCTGCACCTGCTCGACCTCGGTCACGCCCTTGGCTGCAAGGCCGGCGATGACCATGGCTGCGCCCGCGCGCAGGTCGTGCGCGCGCACCGGTGCGCCCTTGAATTCCTCTACGCCCTCGATCACCGCGATCTTACCGTCTACATGGATGTTTGCTCCCATGCGCGCCAGTTCCTCGGTGTAACGATAGCGGCTGTCCCACACGCCTTCGGTGACGATGCTCGTACCTTCAGCAAGGCACAGCGCGGTTGTCATCTGCGGCTGCATATCGGTTGGGAAGCCCGGATAGGGCATGGTCTTGATGTTAGTCTTGGTCAGACGGCCCTCACGGCGCACCAGCACCGCATCATCAAACTCGGTAACCTCGACGTTCATCTCCTTGAGCTTTGCGGTGATGCACTCCAGATGCTTGGGGATGACGTTCTTGACCAGCACCGAACCGCCGCACGCGGCGACCGCCGCCATAAACGTACCCGCCTCGATCTGATCGGGGATGATGGAATAGCTGCCGCCGTGCAGATAATCGACACCGCGGATCTTGATCACGTCCGTGCCCGCGCCCTTGACGTTTGCGCCCATGGCATTGAGGAAGTTGGCCAGATCGACAATGTGCGGCTCCTTGGCGCAGTTTTCCATGATGGTCTGCCCCTTGGCCAGCACCGCCGCAAGCATGATGTTCATCGTTGCGCCGACAGACACCACGTCAAAATAGATATGTGCGCCGTGCAGGCCGTCCTCCGGGGCCTCGGCGCGGATGTATCCGCCCTTGGGCAGCGTCACGCGGGCACCCAGCGCTTCAAAACCCTTGATGTGCTGGTCGATCGGACGCACGCCACCAAAGTTACAGCCGCCCGGCATAGCGACCTCGGCATAGCCGTACTTGCCCAGCAGCACACCGAGCAGATAATAGGAAGCGCGCAGCTTGCGCTCCAGCTCGTGCGGTTTGAGGCTGGGATGCTGTGTGTTCTGGATTTCCACCGTCGTTGCGTTGACCAGCCGGATCTGTGCGCCGAGCTCGCGCATAATCTCCAACTGCAACGTCACGTCGATAATCTTGGGCACGTTCTCGATGCGAACCGGGCCGTCCGCCAGCAGCGCTGCCGGAACGATCGCTACCGCCGCGTTCTTCGCGCCGGAGATTGTGACCTCTCCGTTGAGCGTTTTACCGCCGTTGATGACATACTTGGTCAAACCTACCTACTCCTCACTGTTGCAATACGCGTTATCATCGCGTGAACAATCATGTTACTGTATTCTATGACCGGGCGCACCGGTAGGTGCGCCCGCAAATTTTCTCACCAATCTATTGTACCACAATTTTTGATAAAGGAAAGAATTTTTTCAATTTTCCTGGTCTACAATCGTTTTTTTGGCACAATCCACCAAATATTCGCCCGAATCGGTCACGATCTTCCAAGTCGGCGTAAGTTGCAGGCGGCGGTTACTGTCCACTTCCATGCGGTAGCCGGCCGTCATGGAATCAATTTCCTTTGTATCCTGCACACGGGCGCCAAATTCCAGCAACGCATCCGCCGCGTTGCACGAAACGCCGCTGCCGCGCACGGTGGTATACGGGGTGCCGAAACTCCACAGCCCGGTCAGGGTGACGCCGCCTTCCTCGTCAAAGGACAGCGTCAAACTGCGGTTGTGTACCGGTTGTCCCGCGACCGTGCCGGTCAGGGTAACCGTCAGCCCATCCGCGTCCAGCGATTCGCCCTCTGCCTGCAGCCCCCAGCCGGAAAACAGCCGCCGCGCCAGACGAAGCGCATCTGCTGCGTCCTCCGGCGTATCCACGCCAGCCGTGTAATCCGCACGCACCGTGCCGTCCGCGTGCCATTCGACCGTGCCGCTCTCGCTTTCAAACCGCACCGTGCCGTCCTCCTGCTCGGTGCGCTCCATCCCATCGCCCAGTATTGCCTGTGCAACCGCCTCTTCGTCCGCGCGGCTGCGATCGACCGACAGGATGGGCAATACCTTATCCTGCGGTAGGCGGAACCCCTCGTCCAGTGTCAGCCCATAGCCCTGCGTCAACGTGCGCAGATTGGTCTCCAGCTCTTCCGCGCGCTGACGGCTTTGCCAGACCTTGGCCCCCAAATTGACGATCAAAAACAGGTTGACCGCCAGCAGGATAACGATCAGCACATTTTTTACCTTGTCCCATTGCAAGCGGCATCACCTCCCGTCAGCCTGCGCGGTCCAGATAGAAGCGGGCGGGCACATAAGTGCCGTCCTCCTGCGCGCGGTAGGCGACCATCAGGCCACGCGCTTCGCCCATCGCACCGGCTGCCGCCTGCCGGGCGGGCAGGATGATGCGGCTGGTGCCCTGTGCGGCAAAGCGCTGCAAGCGGACCGTGGCCGAAACCAGCGCACCGCCCTCGAATGTGAAGGTGGCAAA
>CALWEB010000064.1 GCA_944376955.1 uncultured Agathobaculum sp.
GCGTGTTCGACGTATTCAACCAGTACCACATGGGCATCACCGCGGAAAACGTTGCCGAGAAGTACGGCATCACCCGCGAGATGCAGGACCAGATCGGCTATGAGTCCCAGATGAAGGCTGCCAAGGCGATTTCCTCCGGCCGCTTTAAGGACGAGATCGTTCCGATCGAGGTCAAGAAGAAGAAGGAAACCGTTATCTTTGATACCGACGAGCACTGCCGCCCGCAGACCACGCTCGAGGGTCTGGCAAAGCTGCGTCCGGCCTTCAAGAAGGACGGCACGGTTACCGCAGGTAACGCTTCCGGCATCAACGATGCAGGCGCTGCGATGATCATTGCATCCGAGGACTTTGTCAAGGCGCACGGCCTCAAGCCGCTGGCCAAGATCCGCTCCTTCGGCTCTGTCGGCTGCGATCCGGCCATCATGGGCATCGGCCCGATCGAATCCACCCGTCAGGCGCTCAAGCGCGCTGGCCTGACCGTTGCTGACCTCGACCTGGTCGAGTCCAACGAGGCGTTTGCCGCGCAGGCTGCTGCGGTTAACCGCGAGCTGGGCTTCGATATGGAGAAGGTCAACGTCAACGGCGGCGCAATCGCACTGGGCCACCCGATCGGTGCAGCCGGCTGCCGTATCACCACCACCCTGCTGTACGAAATGATCAAGCGCGACTTGACCATCGGCCTTGCCACCATGTGCATCGGCGGCGGTATGGGCGAAGCCCTGATCGTAGAACGCGACGAGCTCTGCAAGTAATAAAACGGCAGACCGGGTTTCGCATCCTCTCTGCATTGATTCCTGTAACTTGGATGGGTATCCGTCAAGCCATGCGCTGACGGATACCGGTTCATCACCATCATTGAAAGGAAGTCTTTAGCAATGACTGATGTAGTAGTTGAGAAAAAAGGCCATGTGGCGGTTGTCAAGATCGAGCACATGAAGGCCATGAACGCGCTTTCCACCGACATGTATGCCCAGCTGGAAGAGGCGTTTGACGAAGTCGGCAAGATGGACGACGTTTACTGCGTTATCCTGACCGGCTCCTCCACGGTCAACAAGAAGGGCAAGACGGTCAACTCCTTTGTCGCCGGTGCTGACATCGCACAGATGTCCACCATGACGGTCGAGGAAGGCAAGTTCTTCGGCAATGACTCCAACCGTGTCTGCTGGAAGATCGAGAACTTCAAGCGCCCGGTCATCGCGGCAATCAACGGCTTCTGCCTCGGCGGCGGCTGTGAGCTGGCAATGAGCTGTGACATCCGTCTGGCGTCCGACAATGCGCTGTTCGGCCAGCCGGAAGTCGGTCTGGGCATCACCCCGGGCTGCGGCGGCACCCAGCGTCTGGCCCGCATCGTTGGTCTGGGCAAGGCCAAGGAAATGATCTACACCGCACGCGGCAACTACACCGCGCAGCAGGCACTCGAAATGGGTCTGGTCAACTACGTATATCCGCTGGAAAACCTGATGGACGAAGCGATGAAGCTGGCAGAAGAGATCGCAGCGCAGGCTCCGATCGCAGTTTCTCTGTGCAAGGAAGCCATCAACGTCGGTATGCAGACCGACCTGAATTCTGCCCTGAAGTTTGAGGGCAACGTATTCGGTCAGTGCTTCGCTACCGAGGATCAGAAGTACGGCATGGCTTATTTCCTCGACAAGAACAAGGAGAAGCCCGCCAAGGAATTCAAGAACAAGTAAGCCGTATCTGCGGATTGTTAAGAGTGAGAGAGAGGTTATAATATCATGAAAGTTTGTGTATTCGGCGCCGGCAACATGGGTGCGCGCATTGCAGAAGTGTTCCTGACCAACGGCCATGACGTAACCATGATCGACATCAAGCAGGAGTTCTTGGATCGCGGCGTCAAGACCATCACCAACGACCTGTCCTTCATGGTCAAGAAGGAAAAGATCACCGAGGATCACAAGAACGAACTGCTGGCTGGTCTGAAGACCTCCATCGACCGCAAGTCTGCTGCAGATGCGGACTTCGTGATGGAAGTTATCCTCGAGCGCATGGACCTGAAGAAGGAACTGCTCAAGGAACTGGACGATATCTGCCCGGCACACACCATTTTTGCCACCAACACCTCTGCCCTGTCCCCGACCGAGCTGGCGGCTTCCGTCAAGCGTTCGGATAAGGTTATCGGCTGCCACTTCTTCAACCCGGCTCAGATCATGAAGCTGGTTGAGGTAACCCGTGCCATCCAGACTTCGGACGAGACCTTCAAGACTGCATTCGACCTGATGGCTTCTCTGGGCAAGACCCCTGTTTCCGTACAGGAAGGCCCGGGCTTTGTGGTAAACCGCATCCTGATCCCGATGATGAACGAGGCTATGGGCATCGTTGCCGACGGCATCGCCTCCCCGGCAGACATTGATATCGCCATGCAGCTGGGCGCTGGCATGAAGTCCGGCCCGCTCCATACCGCTGATCTGGTTGGCCACGATGTCAACCTGGCGATCATGGAGACCCTGTACCGCGAGACCGGCGACCCGAAGTACCGTCCGCATCCGCTGATGCGTAAGATGGTTCGTGCGGGCTGGCTGGGCGTCAAGACCGGCAAGGGCTTCTTCGAATACGACGAATATGGCAAGGAAATCGTGAAGTAATCTGCCCCAATAGCAGCAGGCTACTGTGCAAATTGCACAGTAGCCTGCTTTTTATTTCCTTGTTTTTGGTGCTTTAGCCACATTTATCGTTTTTTTCTAACTTTTGTTTGGCAAAATCAACAAATTTTGCAACAATCTATGGCATTTCTCGAACAAACACGATATAATATTAAATATCTGGGAAATACCACCTTACCAGTGCGGCAGAAGCGGCAAATGCAGCAAGGTCTGCACATAATGCAGCCGGTATGGCATAGCGCATCCGGTTGAGCCCCAAATGCCCGCCATAGATGCTGATGGTGTAAAAACTGGTTTCCGAGGCCCCCAGCATCACCGCTGCGACGCGGCCGGTGTAACTGTCCGGACCACAGCGCCGGATCAGTTCACTGCCCAGTGCAAGACCACCGCCGCCGCTGATTGGCTTGAGTAACGCTAACGCTGCGCAGTCCTGTGGGATGCCAAAGAGGCGGAGTACCGGTGCCAGCCAATCTGCGGCCAAGTCGATTGCGCCAGATGCGCGCAGCATATAAACCACAGTCAACATCCCTACCAGTGTCGGCAAAATTTGCACCGCCGTCTGTAACCCTTTTTGCGCACCGCGCAAAAAGACCGGAAACACGTCCACCTGTTTATACAATCCGTATAAGCCGGTTGCCGCCAACAGCAGCGGAATCAGTGCAGCCTGCAAAACCCGTCTGCACGCCCCTTTCCATGATTTTAGACTTAAATTTCAAAATTTGGAAAATATTTTTGGAAATAACAGGTAATTCGACATTTTTTGTGACAACTATATGTAATAATACAAATTGTAATCCAACCAAACATTTCCTTCTATTTCCCCTCGCGGAACCATGGCCGCATCAACCTTCCGCTGATCAGCACGACCGCTACGGAAAAAATGGATGCCCCCCAAACCGGCAGCATGATATCAAACGGCGATGCTGCCCCACAGGCAGCCCGGATTGCGGCAACCGTAGAAGGAATCAACTGAATGGATGCAGTGTTCAAGGTGATCAGTGTCAAAACCGTGTCCGGTGCGCCCCGGCGTCCTTCTAGGGTATACAGCCGGTCTGCGGCACGCAAACCAAGCGGCGTAGCCGCATTGGATAGCCCTAACAGGTTCGCCGCCACGTTGGCGCTGACTGCTTCCATGGCTTCCCGATCTGCTGACGCTTTGCCAAAAAGCGGACGCAGCAGCGGCATCAGGATGTGTGACAGTTTTTCTGCCAAGCCGGATGCCTGTATCAGCTCCATGACCCCACTCCAGAAACACATCAGCCCGGTGATACTGACAATCAGCGTAATTGCTTCACCGGCCCCGGTGCCTACTGCCGTTGTCACCGCATCCAGCCTTCCGGTTGCAGCGCCACAAACCAACGCCAAAACCAGAAAGGCAACCCAAATCGCGGACAGCATCCGCATCCCCCTTCCCGTCCAAGCTCCCCCGTGGGGATTTTGGTGATACAAGATTCGACTGAAAAGAAATGAAGGAGTGTTTCACACATGAAATCTACCGGTATTGTCCGTAAAGTGGATGAACTTGGCCGTATTGTACTGCCGATTGAGTTACGCCGTACAATGAACATAGATGTCAAGGATGCGTTGGAGATTTATGTGGACGGCGATCAGATCGTGCTGAAGAAGTATGAGCCGTCCTGCATCTTTTGCGGCAACGCGAAGGACATCATCCATTATAAGGGCAAGAACATATGCGCGTCTTGCGCAAACGAACTGAAACTGCTTTAATGCAGCCCCACAGCCATCCCACTTTCAGGGATGGCTGTTTTTTAATGCAGTCCGTTTGGCCTGCTCATGCTCTGCCAAGCTTCGGTACTTTGCCTGTGTCGCCTTTCCGCCCCGGATATGCCGCTCCTCCTTATTGGTTTGCAGGACACCCTGCACTTGCCCATACAGCTCTTTATTGAGCTTTTGCAGCCGCGTGGTGATGTCCTTATGCACGGTTGATTTGGAGATACCAAACTGCGCGGCTGTCTGCCGCACCGTTGCCCCTTCCTGAATCATATATTTGGCCAGCTGGATCGTGCGCTCCTCTGGTAAGCCTTTCACCATCGTCCCCCCTGCCCTGTTGACGCTTTCGTTATTCTCAATCTATGCGCCATCAAAGCATTGTAGAACTCGGTTTTTGTCGTTTTTTCTCACTGAATCATGAATAATGAACAATCAGTCTTTATTTGAGCAAAGCAAATGCGCTGCCCTTTACTTGAGCAGCGCATTGATTCCCTTGGTATGATATTCCACCAGACGGTTGAGGTTGGTGCGCACCTCACGCGGCCGGACACGGTTTTTGAGGATCTGCACCGTGCCATCCAACAAGTTGCGTGCCATGATCTGCGCCAACAGCAGGCAGTTGTCCTCATCCGCCAGCAGCGGCGCCGTCTTTGCCGCCAACATGTCGATCATGCTCGCGCGCAGCCCCTCATACCGCGTGCCATGGGACTGCTCCATAATCAGCAGCAAACCGTATTTCTCCGCCAGCAACAACGAGATTACTTCCTCCGTGAGCAGTACCTGATATTCCCGCTGACCGGTCCGCATATCAAACCGCTTATCTTTGAACCGCAGGAGCAGCTTTTTCAGGCCATCCGCAGCGCTATCCGTCAGTTCATAGAACAGTTCTTCTTTATTCTTAAAATAGTGATACAAGTTGCTTTTACTAATATTCACCTTATCCGCAATCATTTGCAGCGATGTCCGGTCATATCCCCGCTGCAAAAACAAATGCTGTGCTTCCAGCAAAATCTTATGCCGAAGTTCATCCTTTAATACCTGCACAATAAAGACCACCCGTTCATTTCTTCTTTTATTATAGCATTTTCGCATAGTTTGTCAAGAATTGCGCGGTTTTACTACTGTTTTGATCGGCAGTGTCCAAGTCGAAAAAAGGACGCCGGATGATACCGGCGTCCTTTGACGCATGAATGGTTTTATCTTATGCACCGAAAACCTTGAGCATAAAGCCCGCGGCAACGGCCGAACCGATCACGCCTGCCACGTTCGGACCCATGGCGTGCATCAGCAGGAAGTTGGCCGGGTTGGCCTTCTGCCCCTCCACCTGCGACACGCGCGCCGCCATCGGCACTGCGGAAACACCCGCCGAACCAATCAGAGGATTGACCTTGCCGCCGGTCAGCTTGCACATAATCTTGCCGAAGATCAGGCCGCCGATCGTGGAGAACATAAACGCGATCAGGCCAAGGATGATGATCTTGATGGTATCCCAAGTCAGGAAGGTGCTGGCGACCGCCTTGCAGCCAACCGACAGGCCGAGGAAAATGGTCACAATATTACACAGTGCATTCTGCGCCGTATCGGACAGTCGCTCGGTCACGCCGCACTCACGCAGCAGGTTGCCCAGCATCAACATACCGATCAGCGGTGCGGTATCCGGGATCAGCAGAATAACCACCGTTGCAACCGCAATCGGGAACACGATCTTTTCGGTCTTGGAAACCGGACGGAGCTGCTCCATCTTGATCTCGCGTTCTGCCTTGGTGGTCAGCAGCCGCATGAGCGGCGGCTGGATCATCGGGATCAGTGCCATATACGAATACGCTGCAATCGCAATGGCCGGCAGATAATCCCGCGCCAAGCGCGATGCCACCAGAATGGCCGTCGGGCCGTCCGCACCACCGATAATACCGATTGCCGCAGCAACCGCACCCGGGAAGCCGAGCGCCAGCGCCAGCAGGAACGCCGCGAAGATACCTAACTGCGCCGCTGCACCCAGCAGCAAGGAGGATGGGCGGGCAATCAGCGGACCGAAGTCGGTCATCGCGCCGATGCCAAGGAAGATGATCGACGGATAGATCGCATGTTCGACACCCTGATAGAACACCCACAGCATACCCGGGCTGGACGTCGCCGTCGGCGCGTTGAGCAGACCGGTGATCGGGAAGTTTGCCAGCAGCATACCGAATGCAATCGGAATCAGAAGCAGCGGCTCAAATTTTTTGCCAATACCCAGATAAAGCAACACGAAGGAAATCAGGATCATGATCAGGCTGCGCGGATCATCCGCCAGCGCAGCAAAGCCCGATCCTGCCAGAATCTCCCCCAGCGCATCGATAAACGAAAATTGCATATCCCTGCGCCTCCCGTTACATCGTGCAAAGCGCCGCGCCGGTTTCCACCGTCGCGCCCTTCTGCACACTAACCGAACCTACCGTACCGTCATGCGGCGCGCAGATTTCGTTTTCCATCTTCATCGCTTCCAGAATAAACAGCACATCCCCCGCCTTGACAGCCTGTCCCGCTGCGCAGCGTACATCGAGAATCGTACCGGGCATTGGCGCGGAAACCACCTCGCCGCCCGCCGGTGCTGCCGGAGCTGGAGCCGCGGCCGGTGCAGGCGTCGCAGCCGGTGCTGCGGCCGGAGCCGGGGCCGGAGCAGCTGCCGGTGCTTTGCCAACCGCTACCGCACTGACCGAACCTTTTTCCACTTCTACTTCATATTGCTTCCCATTGAGCGTAACCATGTATTTCATTGTTTGCTTCCCCCTTAAACCGCCTTGATGGATTTGAACACGAGTTGATCGAGCGGAATGCCCGTTTCATGGCTAACAATCGCCATCACACAGGCCGCCTGTGTCTCATCGATCCCTTCCAACACAACCTGCGGCGCCGCAGCCGGTGCCGCGGCACGTACCGGGGCAGGCGCAGGAGCGGGTGCGGCCATGCCGGGAATCGGATGGTGTTCCACACCGGATACCACCCGGGAAATGACCAATATGATGCCCCACAACAGCGCAAGCATCAGAAAAACAATCACAAAGCCGGACAGCGCCACCACCAGCGCATCCAGCAGACTGAGTGGATCATGAACCATCTTCAGCCGACCTCCTTAAACGAATAGCTAGCCGTGAAGGTCTTTTCACGGCGGTCAAAATACTGTTCGGCCTGCTGCGGGAAGGCAATATAAGAAAGTACATCCTCCTCGCAACGTGCGCGGCTGCCCAGATACGCCTTTGCCGCCTCAAACTCCGGCTCCAGTGTCTCCGCATAGCGGCCGGTCATCGGCTGCTCGTCCCCCAGCACCATTTGCGCCAGTTCCGGATTGATCTTGCCGGGTGCCTTGCCGTATTCGCCCTTGATATAGCTCTTGATCTCCTTGCCGATGGACTTGTACCGCTCCCCAAGCAGCACATTTACCGTTGCCTGCACACCAACCATCTGGCTGAGTGGCGTTACCAGCGGCGGATAGCCCAAATCTGCACGTACGCGCGGCGTTTCATCCAGCACGGCATCCAGCTTGTCGATCGCGTTCTGCGCCTTGAGCTGGGCCACGAGGTTGGACAGCATACCGCCCGGGATCTGGTAAATCAGCGCGTCGGTCTTGGTGGACAGCACATACGGATCAAACATGCCGTTTTCCGAAAACTTTTCCTTGACCGGCAGGAAGAAATTATTGATGCGGTTGAGTTCCTGTGCATTGACGCCGCAGTGGTATCCCATCTGTGTCAGCGCATACACAATCGACTCGGTTGCCGGCTGACTAGTGCCGCCCGAGAAACAAGAGGTTGCACAGTCAATCCCGGCAGCGCCTGCTTCGGCCGCCTTCAGATAAGTCATATAACCCAATCCGGTCGTCGCGTGGGTATGCACATAGATCGGCAGCTTGATATTTTGCCGCAGCGCCGTGACCAGATCGTAACACTCCTGCGGCGACATGATACCCGCCATATCCTTAATGCACAGCGAATTGCAGCCCATCTGCTCAATCTGCTTGCCCAAGGAAACAAACATCTCCAGATTGTGGATCGGGCTGAGCGTATAGCAAATGCAGCCCTGCGCGTGTCCGCCTGCTTTGAGGCACTCATCCACTGCGGTTTCGATATTGCGCAAATCATTGAGCGCATCAAAAATACGGATGATATCCATACCGTTTTCCACACTCTTTCGCACAAACCGGCGCACTGTATCATCAGAATAATGATGGTATCCCAACAGGTTTTGCCCGCGCAACAGCATTTGCAGCTTGGTGTTTTTCATGTGCGTCTTAATCTTTCGCAAGCGCTCCCATGGGTCCTCGTTCAGATAACGCAGGCAGCTGTCGAACGTCGCACCGCCCCAGCATTCGATCGAATGATAGCCGGCTTGATCCATTTCATCCAGCACGGCTTCAAAGTCATCAAACGGCATACGGGTTGCGATCAACGACTGCTGCGCGTCACGCAGCACGGTTTCGGTGATATGCAGTTGTTTCACAAATATGCCCCTCCTTTAGCCGAAAACAGGGCATTTAGGCAACTATACCTACTACCCCATTTTACATAATTTTATCATAGCATGTTCTTGTCCGACACGCAATGTTTTTCTTTTCACAAAGTTTCTGTTCCGTTTTTGTCCCACTTTTCCCCGGATGCTCGATTGACATTTTTACAAAGATGCAGTAAAATTAACAATGCGTACTGCACATTTTTACAGCCAGACAACACAGCCAAATTGTCTTGTTGCACAGGAAAGAGCGACCGCCTCCTAACATCTGGCAGGTCCTCGCCCGCTGACGCCGCAAAACTTCATATTTTTTCATATGCCCCTGTAGCTCAGTTGTATAGAGCGACCGCCTCCTAAGGTCGCGTTACAACAAACACCTTTAGAAAAAAGGCAATAGTCAACAACTTAATATTTTATAGATGTCCCTGTAGCTCAGTTGGATAGAGCGACCGCCTCCTAAGCGGCAGTTCGTTCGAATCCTGTTGAGCCCGAAAATTGAATATTTGTTGTATAAGCCCCCGTACCTCACCGGGATAGAGGGTCCGCCTCCTAAGAAAGATGCCGCCTATCACATTTTCGAGGAATCGAAAGTGAGCGCATCGTCCGAAATGTGTTCGGCGCATCCCCTTGTGCCTGCCACATTTTATCTAATCAAAAGTGAGCGCTGGT
>CALWEB010000065.1 GCA_944376955.1 uncultured Agathobaculum sp.
GATAAGGGCTGCAAGGGTGCGCCCGATCTGGTGATAGAGATCTTGTCTCCCTCCAGCATTCGAAATGACCGGCTGACAAAGTTCAATCTTTACCAGCGTGCAGGCGTGCGGGAATACTGGATCGTCAACCCTGCCGAGAAGAGCATACAGGTCTTTGTGCTGGACGATGTCCATTATGCAGCTGCCGCGCTGGGCAGCGGCACGGACGTGCTCAAGGTAAACGTGCTGGACGGCTGTTATATTGACCTTGGGCGTGTGTTTGAGGAATAGGCCTGATATGGTGCTGCCGGGCTCGGTACTATCTGGATAGCGGTTTGCTATTGAGTGTTTGACGGTATTCTGGATAACGGTTTGTTATTGAGTTTTCCGTGCAATCGGGGGGTGGTAAACCACCACCCCATATCAGGGGTGGTAAAGCGCCACCCCATCGGCGCAATAGGTACCCATCATATTGGGGGTACCCGCCTGTGCATTCCGTAGGGATTCACGACGGTAACGCTACATGGGATGAGTGATGTTTTTAAGAGGGCGTAAATATCTACCCATCGCCCCTAAGGTGGTGAAATACCACCATTGCAAAGTAAATCTGCCAGCCGAGCGGGCGCGATCTATGGCGGTGATTGAAAGAAGAGCTATGAGAGTATCCACGGCATAATAAGCCATGGTTTATGTGACCGGAGCCAATAGGGACGATCGTGCAAGGTACTGTGAGCGGACCGGCCGCGAGTGGATGCTACGACCCGCAAAATCCCCCAGATTTTGGGCTTGAAAAAGTATGGTTTCTGCTTCTTTGGCTTGGTGTTTATTTGGTGTTTATGAGCACCAAAACAGCCTTTCATTGATGCTCCTAAAAGTTCGTGTCTCGCTTGGAAATTTCGATAAAATGCGCTATAATGGCGTGATTTTGTGCGAAATAAAATGAACAATAGACACTCCGACTCCAAAGGCCGTGCGTTCGAATCGCATCGGGCGTACCAGAAGTAAATAATCCGAACGTATTCTTCTTGGAAGAGACGTTCGGATTATTTGTTTATTGGAGACAAGTAAGGAATGAGGACGTTTCCTGAACTTTCGTTCTCCGGGGTGGAGGTGTTGGCTGTGCAGTCCAAAGACGGCATTCTGGCGCGTTACAGTCCCCGGTAAGATTTGTCCTAGATTTCATTCAACCTGTGCGAATAGGCCCAAGAACCACGAGATTTTCTCGTGGTTTTGCTTTAGTCAAAGGGCTGCGCGCATGTGCGCAGAAAATCCCGTATCTGAAAGGCGGTCAGTAGCTGGAAACATGCTGACTGATCGTCTAAGCGGTAGCCCAGCTTGTCACGCAGGATGGCAATGCGGTGGCTGATCGTGTTGCGGTGAAAAAACGACTGCGCTGCAATGGCTTGGATGCTGCCCTGATGTACCAGATACAAATATAATGTCTGCGCAAAGTTGCTGCCATGCCGGGCGTCGTAGTCCAGCACGGCGCCCAACTGCTCGCGCACATAGTCCTCCAAAAAGGCGCGGTTCGGCACCTCGAGCAGCAGGCGGAAAAAGCCCATATCATCGTAACTGGCCCGGTTCAGCATCTGGCTTTTGCCCCAGCGCAAGGCGGCCTGCGCCTGTTCCAGAGTGTTTGCCAGCCGGTCGAGTCCCAGCACCTGCCCGCCAATCCCGGCCGCGACCGACCGGTTGGGAAAACGCGCTTGCAGCCCGGTTTGTAAGTTTTCGACCAGTTCCTGCACCGCGTCTCGCCCGTCGGCCCGGCAGACCAGCCACGGGTTGGGGTTTTCCAGCAGCGCAAAGGCCGGATACGGCAGCAAAAAGCCCGAAATCCAGTCGCGCAGCACCGGGTCGGCCGGGGCCTCGGGGGAAATCTGAAGCTGCACAACGTAATACGCCCCTTGTTGGGCAAAGCCCTGGTCGGCCAGCAGCCGCAGCGCCGGGCCCTGCGCAGCCTCGCGATCGAGCAGGGTCAAAAACGCCCGCCCGATGGCCTCATCGTGCCGGGCATCGGTAAAAATGCGGTCGCAGTAATCCCGGGTAATATCGTAAATATGGATGTGCCATGGCATCACAAACAGTGGAAACCCCTCTGCATTGCAAAAATCCAGCACTTCCGGAGGGATGTTCTTCCGGTCCAGATACGGCCCTTCGTTGACGATCAGACCGCAGGCGTGCTGCCGGAAAATGCTGTGCAGCAGATGCAGCAGCCAGCCCTCGTTTTTGCCGCTGAGTACGCCGGTGGTCAAAATCAGCTCCCCGCCATATAGAAAATCCGATGTGGTGTAATCCTCGGACACATAGACCCAGCGCATACAGTTTTGCAGACCCCGTTCTCCGGCCAATAGCTGCAACTGAAACCGCTGCCGGGTGTCCTCGTAAACGCCGCGCAGCAACAGTGCCACAGGCACCACCCCTTTCCCAGTTGATTGTGATATACACACAATCGACCGGTTTGCTATGCGGCATAAGACCTGTATTGTTGTGCGTACAGCACAACAGAACGGTTTTTTATTGGGATATGCGCCTATTGCCTTTGCGGAGCAAATCCTCTATACTGCGTACAGAAACAAAAACACGGCAGCGGCTGATGTTCGGATGAAATGGCGAATGCAACGACGCATTTTATCGGGATATTGGCCGCTGTTTTTTTGGCAACACAGGAGGTTTTTATTATGTTACGAGAGGCTTTACCCGAAATCGTCACCGAAACCCTACTAGGTCCCAAGGCGCAGGCCATTCTGGACCGCCGCCATGCGGTCATCCCCAACGCCATCGGGTGCGTATATCCGGCTGTCATCGAGCGTGGCGCGGGTGCCATCATTGAGGACGTGGACGGCAACCGGTTTTTGGACTGGATCGGCGGCGTCGGCGTGCTCAACATCGGCTATTCGCACCCGGAAGTCGTCAGGGCTGTACAAGAACAGGCCGAGCGGTATTTCCACGCCATGTTCAACGTTGTCACCCACGAAGGGTATGTGGCGCTTGCCGAAAAGCTGTGCGAGCTCGCGCCCGTCCGCGGCGAGCACAAAAAAGCCTTTTTCGCCAATTCGGGCGCTGAAGCCGACGAAAACGCAGTCAAGGTCGCCCGTGCCTACACCAAACGCCCCAATATCATTGTCTTTTCGGGCGCCTTCCACGGCCGCACCATGCTGACCATGTCTATGACCTCCAAAAAGGCTTATGCTGCGGGCATGGGGCCGCTGCCCGGTGGCATCTTCCGCGCCCAGTTCCCGTATTATTACCGCAAGCCGGCCGGTATGCCGCAGGAGGCTGCGCTCGATTATTACATGCAGTCGATTTATGATGTGTTCGAGCAGTGCGCGGCCGCAGACACCATTGCCGCCATCGTGGTCGAGCCGCTGCAAGGTGAGGGCGGTTTCATCCCCGCGCCGCTCGAATGGGTCAAGGCGGTGCGCGCGGTCTGCGACAAATATGGCATTTTGCTGGTTGCGGATGAGGTACAGACCGGTTTCTGCCGCACCGGCCGCATGTTTGCCAGCCAGTACTGGGATGAGGTGGGCGTGCAGCCCGACCTGCTGACTACGGCCAAGTCGATCGCCGGCGGCGTGCCGCTGTCCGCCATCGTCGGCCGGGCTGAGGTGCTGGACGCCCCGGCACCGGGCACTATCGGCGGCACCTATTGCGGCAATGCGCTGGCCTGCGCCGCAGCGCTCAAGGTCATCGAAATCATGGAGCGCGACCATCTGGCCGACCGTTCGCTGGAAATCGGCAGCCGGGTCATGGCTCGGTATCGGGAACTGATGGAGCAGTACGACTGCATTGGTGATGTGCGCGGCTTAGGCGGCATGGTCGGCATTGAATTCGTCACCGACCGGGCGAGCAAGACCCCGGATGCGGCACTCACGTCGGCCGTCATTCAGGCATGTGCTGCGCACGGCCTGCTGGTGGAAAACGCGGGCACCTACGGCAATGTCATCCGCCTGCTCGCGCCGCTCGTGATGACCGATGCCCAGCTGGAAGCCGGGCTGGACATCTTTGCGGACGCGCTAGCCGCATGTACCCGTGCCTGCTGAGTGGATTTTATGGTATAATACCTCTATCGGACCAGTACCGAACGGGAGGGATTTGCCATGGATTACCTATCGCACAACATTGCCTTGAATTTAAACCGCATCCGCCGGGCCAAAGGGATGAGTATGGATCTGGTGGCCGAGCAGACCGGCGTGAGCAAAAGTATGCTGGCGCAGATCGAAAAAGGCACAGCCAATCCGTCGATCGACATATTGGGCCGCATCATCAGCGGCCTGCGCATTGACTTAAACGATCTGACCGGGCCACCGCCGCAGGACGCTATCCTCATTCGCATCGCGGACACCGCCCCGACCAAGGAAGTGTCCGGGCAGTATACCGTGCGTACCTGCTTTCCCTTTCAGGAAAACCACCGGGTGGAGATCTATCAGATCGAACTGGCGCCGGGCGGCGTCTATCCGGCGGGTAGCCACGGCGAACGCACGCGCGAATATCTGACCGTCCAGTCCGGCACGCTGCGTCTGGAGCTCGAAAGCGGCAGTCATATCATCCAAAGCGGTGAGATCTTTCGCTTCGAGTCTAGTCAGGAGCACCGCTATTGCTGCGTCGGCTCCGACCCATGTTCGGTATTGTGCATGTTTCTGGAATATCAGCGGGATGTTTAATATATTGCACATAGCGGCGTAAAACCATGTTCCGGCCTGTGTGACCGGGGATACGGGGCTTCGTCCGGATGCGCCTCTTTTTTCTGGGCGAATCCGTTTGTTTTCCGACATGGCTCGGGAAAATGTGTAAATGTGCTGCATAATTTGTTTTATATTTGTGCAATATACCAAAATTCTGTTATATCGCTTGACACTTTCACTCGCTTGTGTTATGGTAATCTCGTTCAATATAAAGGACAAAGCAAAGGCGCTTTTCCCGGGGGGAAAAGTGCCTTTTTGTTTTGATTCCAGACGATCAGGAGGAAGAAAGAAATGAAACTCAAGGACACCGGCCGCACGGCACAGGACATCAAAGATCTGGTCAGCAAATACATGATTGAAACCTATGAGCGTTTCGACTTCATCGCTGAAACCGCCGAAGGCATGTACCTTTACGACGAAAAGGGCACCCCGTATCTGGATTTCTACGCAGGCATCGCGGTCAACTCAGCCGGCAACCGCAATCCGAAGGTAGTGGCAGCCGTTAAGGATCAGGTGGACGACATCATGCACACCTTCAACTATCCGTACACCATCCCGCAGGCGCTTCTGGCTGAAAAGGTGTGCACCACGATCGGCATGGACAAGATTTACTTCCAGAACTCGGGCACCGAGGCCAACGAAGCCATGATCAAGATGGCGCGCAAATATGGTGTCGAGAAATACGGGCCGCATAAATACAACATTGTGACCGCAAAAATGGGCTTCCATGGCCGTACTTTCGGTTCTATGTCGGCCACCGGCCAGCCGGACAACGCCTGCCAGATCGGCTTCGGCGACATGACCCCGGGCTTTACTTACGCGGATTACAACGATCTGGAATCCTTCCGCAATGCCTGCACCGAAAACACCATTGCGATTATGGTCGAGCCGGTTCAGGGCGAGGGCGGCGTTCATCCGGCGACCAAGGAATTCCTGTGCGGCCTGCGCAAGCTGTGCGACGAAAAGGGAATGCTGCTCCTGCTGGACGAGGTCCAGACCGGCTGGTGCCGCACCGGCCGCGTGATGAGCTACATGCACTATGGCATTAAGCCAGACATCGTTTCCATGGCTAAGGCACTGGGCGGCGGTATGCCGATCGGCGCCATCTGCGCAACAGCCGAAGTTGCCAAGGCTTTCACCGCCGGTTCGCACGGCACTACCTTCGGCGGTCATCCGGTCAGCGCCGCAGCGGCACTGGCGGAGATCGACGAGCTGCTCAGCCGTGACCTCGCCGGCAATGCTGAGAAGATGGGCGACTATTTCTCGGCCAAGCTGGAAACTCTGCCGCATGTCAAGGAAGTCCGTCATCAAGGCTGCCTGATCGGCGTGGAATTTGACGGCTTTGCTACCGCGACCGACATCAAGCACAAGTGCCTGGACAAGCATCTGCTGGTGACCGCCATCGGCGCAAACGTCATCCGCATGGTGCCGCCGCTCATCCTGACCGAGGCTGACTGCGACAAGGCGTTCGACATCCTCAAGGAATCCGTCGAAGAACTGAGCAAATAAAATGTCCGGAGGGCTTGGCCGGCCAACGCCGGCCAAGGCCCCCTATAAAAAGGAGAAACCAACGATGCAGGACTTTATTCTTACCATCGGTTGTGAATACGGCAGCGGTGGGCCGGATATTGCCAAAATCATTGCCAAAGATCTGGGATATCCGTGCTATGATCGTGCCATCATTGATCGCATCATTGAAGAGACCGGTCTTTCCAAGGAAATGACCGAAAAATTAGAAGCCGGCGTGGAGGTACGCGGCCGCAGCCAGGTGCTGCAAAACACCGCCAGCCCCAGCAAATACTCCATTTTGACCGACCGCGTGGTCTATCTGCAAACCCAGATCATCCGCAAGCTGGCAGGCCGCGGCCCGTGCGTCATCGTGGGCCGGTGCAGCGACTATGTGCTGCGCGACCGCAACGATGTGCTCAACGCGTTTGTCTACGCCCCCGAAGCCGAACGGCTCAAACACATCATGGATGTGCTTAAGGTTTCCGAAGAAGCGGCGCGGGTGCTGATCGACAAGAACGACAAGCAGCTGCATGCTCGCTACAAGCAGATGACCGGCACCTACCGCGGTGACCGGCACAACCGGCATATTTTGATCGACAGCAGCGTGCTGGGCTTTGAAAAAACGGCCAAATTCATTGAAGATTTCGCCAAGCAGAAGTTTGGTGACTAACACGGATTACTAACAAAGATGTTAGAACCATTCCGGGGGAATGTTCGGCATCTTTTTATTTTGCTCGAAAGGACGATGCAAGATGGAAAACAAAAAAACATCCTCGTTCGACAAGGTACTCGGGGCATGGGATATCCTTGTGATTGCATTCGGCGCCATGATCGGTTGGGGCTGGGTGGTTTCCTCGGGCGACTGGATCAACTCCGGCGGCGCTGTAGGCGCAGCCATCAGCTTTGCCATTGGCGGCATCATGATCTTTTTCGTGGGCCTGACCTATGCCGAACTGACGGCCGCCATGCCGCAGTGCGGCGGCGAGCACGTATTCAGCCACCGCGCCATGGGGCCGATCGGCTCGTTTATCTGCACTTGGACGATTGTATTGGGCTATGTCAGCGTCGCCTGCTTTGAAGCATGCGCGCTGCCCACCATCATCACCTATATCTATCCTGACTTTTTGCAGGGGTATCTGTATACAGTCGCCGGGTTTGACGTATATGCGTCCTGGTTGATCGTCGCTATTTTGGTCGCCATCTTTATGACCTATGTCAACATCATGGGCGTCAAGACGGCTGCCATGCTTCAGACCATTCTGACCGTTATCATCGGCGCGGTCGGCATTCTGCTGATCGTCGCGTCGCTGTTCACCGGCTCGGCCGACAACCTGCAGGGACAGGTGTTTGCCAGCGACACGTCGCCTTTGCACGGCATCCTCAAGGTCGCGCTCTTAACCCCCTTCTTCTTTATCGGCTTTGACGTTATCCCGCAGGCCGCCGAAGAAATCAATGTCGACCTTAAAAAGATCGGCCGCATCCTGATTCTGTCCATTGTGCTGGCCGTTGTGTTCTATGCACTCGTGATCCTCGCGGTCGGCTATGTGCTGCCCCAAAGCGAGATTCTGGCTTCCCAGGCCGGCTCCGGTCTGGTTACTGCGGACGCCATGGCCAAGGCATTCAACAGCTCCATCATGGCCAAGGTGCTGATCGTGGGCGGCATGTGCGGCATCGTCACCAGCTGGAACTCCTTCCTCATGGGCGGCAGCCGCGCCATGTACTCGATGGCAGAATCCTACATGATTCCGAAATTCTTCGCGAAGCTCCATCCCAAGCACAAGACCCCGATCAACGCGCTGTATCTGGTCGGCCTGCTGACCGTTCTGGCTCCCTTTGCCGGCCGTAAAATGCTGGTCTGGATTGTGGACGCCGGCAACTTCGGCTGCTGTGTGGCCTACTGCATGGTGGCCATCTCCTTCCTGATCCTGCGCAAAAAGGAACCCGATATGCCCCGTCCGTACAAGGTCGGCCCGTATAAGTTCGTGGGCGTGATGGCCGTGCTGATGTCCGGTTTCATGGTCGCCTGCTATCTGGCGCCCGGTTCGGGCGCGACGCTTGTCTGGCAGGAATGGCTGATGGCCGGCGGCTGGGTTGTGCTGGGTGCTGTGTTCTTTGTCATCTGCCGCGTCCGCTATAAGGAAAAGTTCGGCTCTCTGGTGGAGATCATCTCGGATGCCGACGCTGCAACGCTCCAGGCGTCCGACCGTGAGCTCGACCTGGCGCTCGATAACGCAATTCAAGCCGCCATCGAAGCGGCGATTGCAACCGTATTGAATGAGGAGGCTGCCAAACAGCTATGAAAAACTTTGTCTATTATCTTCCGGTTAACATCGTGTTCGGCTGCGGTCGTGTCGCCGAGGTTGGCACCTTAACGGCGCCCTACGGCAAGAAAGCGCTCATCGT
>CALWEB010000066.1 GCA_944376955.1 uncultured Agathobaculum sp.
CTGGAGTCGATCAGGCCCGCCTGCTCGCCCTTCTGCGCCACGATCAGCGCCACCTCGCCGCGGGACACCATGCCCAGGCCGATGGACAGCGAATCATACGGCCGGAAGCCCATGAGCCGCGCGCCCAAGCCGCAGCCGATGATCTTGCTCAGAATGGCGATCACGGTCAGCGTGACCGCAAACAGCACCAGTGTGCCGGTTAAGCCTTCCAGGTCGGTCTTGATGCCGATCGAGGCGAAAAACAGCGGGGAGAACAGCATATAACCCAGCACGTTGGTCTTGCTGGCCACATAATCGCGCGTGGCGGACAGGTTGCAGATCACAATGCCCGCGAAATACGCGCCCGTGATATCCGCAATGCCGAAAAAGCGTTCGGCCACATAACTCATCAAAAAGGCAAACACCAGTGCGTAGATGGCAATGCGGCGATGGTGGTTCCACAGCTGTTCCATCTTGCCAAACACCTTGTTCATGATCAGGCCGATCACAAGCACGAACACGAAGAACAGCACGATGCGGCCAAACACCAGCAGCGGCTGCACCGTCGGGTCGGTAAATGCGGTCAGGATGGTCAATACCACAATGCCCAGAATGTCGTCGATAACCGCCGCGCCCAGAATTGCCGTACCCACCCGGCTTTTCAGCTTGCCCAGCTCGCGCAGGGTCTCAACGGTGATCGAAACCGAGGTTGCGGTCAGCACCACGCCGACAAACGCCGCACGCAGCATGTTGAACGGGTCGCTCGGGTCGTTTGCAAACAGCAGATAGCAGCCCAGGCCGCCTGCCAGCGGCACGATCACGCCGATCACCGCAATGATAAATGAGGCAAACCCGGTCTTTTTGAGTTCCTCCATATCGGTATCCAGACCGGCGTTGAACATCAGGATGATGACGCCAATCTCCGCAGCCTTGACGAGAAAATCGCTCTCGCCGACCCAGCCCAGCACGCTCGGCCCGACCAGCACGCCGGCCACCAGCGCGCCCACGACCTGCGGCATATGTACGCGCTCGGACGTCAGGCCAAACACCTTGGTGGACAGCATGATAATGGCAATCGTCAGCAGGAAATCATAGGACATGGTGATTACCTTCTCTCATTAAAAGAATAATACGGTAGTATTTTACAACTTTTTTTGCATTTGTCCAGTCTGATTAGGTAAAATTAAACAAATCATTGATATAAATCAGCACATTCCATAAATTCCGCACGATTGTTTTGTGCACACCTTCCTGTTTTATCCTATGCACGGCGGCAAAAAAATAAGCGGTGCGGACGCGAGACCCCGAAGGGACACGTCCGCACCGCTCTGCGTGCGTTTGGTTGTTCAGTTCTTTTCCACCTTGGGCGCGCGCTCGTGGATCTCGCGCACCTTGTCAATGCCGGCCGTCAGGCGCTCGCGCAGGCTGTCCAGATCTTCCGCCGATACGTTGCGCTCGAGGAACAGCAGCTCGACTGCGTGCATGAGCAGCACCATCTCGTTTGCCGTATCCAGGAACTTGGGGAAGTTGTGCGAGTTCATCGCATTGCGGAACTTCTGGATATCCTTGCGGATAAAGTCCACCACCTGCTGCGGGCCGTCGAAATCGCCGTGCGAGATCGGGTACGGCTCCACGCGCTGGAGGAAATACCGGTTCCGCTTGGTCACATCAAATACATAGGTGACGCGCAGCTCGCTCGAAAGCTCGAACTTCGCAATATACAGAATACCGTTGCGCACCTCTTTGATCGAGGTCGCACCCATCTGACGCAGTGCGACGTTGATCAGATCGCCGGAAAAACTGCTTGTAATCATATCAATTCCTTCTTTCTCGCCCTACGAACATCAATGGAAGCGGATAAGCAGGTAGACCGTGGAGATCGCGACCGACATCAGCATCATCGGGAAACCAACCTTGGTATACCGTGCAAAGGTGATCGGATGGCCGTGCTTTGCCGAAATACCGGACAGGACAACGTTTGCCGATGCACCGATCAGCGTGCCGTTGCCGCCCAGGCAAGCGCCCAGCGACAGCGCCCACCACAGCGCGGTGACATCCATGCCGTCCGCCTGCATGGCAAGGATCAGCGGGATCATGGTCGCAACAAACGGGATGTTGTCCAGTACCGAGGAGAACAGTGCCGAGCCCCACAGGATGAGCAGCATGAGCAGCATTGCATTGCCGCCGGTTACGTTGACCAGCGCATTGCCCAACAGCGTGATGATGCCCGTCTGCTGCATACCGCCGACCACAACGAACAGGCCGGTGAAGAACAGGATGGTCGACCACTCCACGCCCAGGATGACTTCCTCAATCTCCTGCTTGCCTATCAACATCATTATTGTAGCACTCGCAAGGGCGATGACGCAAGAGTCCAGGCCGATCGTGCTGTGAAAAACAAAGCCGATGACGACCAGAACGATCATGACAACGCTCTTGACCAGCAGCGCATGGTCCTTGATGGATTTGTTTTCATCCAGCTGCATGACAGCCGCCATCTTTTCCGGCGCAACCAGCAGCTTTCTGCCAAACATAAAGTAGAAGCACAGGCACAGCGCCGCCATGATGAATACCACTGCAACGCCGGTGTTGGCAACGAAGTCCATAAAGCTCAGGCCCGCCTGCGAACC
>CALWEB010000067.1 GCA_944376955.1 uncultured Agathobaculum sp.
TTGCCTCGGTCAAAGAGGGCAAATACATGGGAAAAACCGACCCCTACGGCTATTTCCGTGTCAAGGTACGCGACGGTAAAGGCTACACGCTCGAGCCAAACCCGCCGCAGGCTGCGATCGTGCGTGAGATCTTCGACTTGCGCCTGCAAGGCGTCGGCTGCTATGTCATTGCCTGCCGTCTCAATGCACGCGGGGAACGCACCTCTGCCGGAATCGCGTGGAGCGCCCAGTCGGTGCGCAACGTGCTGCGTAACTGCCTGTACGCGGGCTATGTGACATGGGGACGCAAGGCCGCGCAGCCCACCGTGCGCGACGGCGTGCTAACCAAGCCGCGCCGGTATGTGGATGACTACGTCAAGGCGCGCGGCCTGCATGAAGCACTCGTCAGTGATGAGGATTTTGATACCGTGCAGCGTCTGCTGGACAACACGCCCGGCCTGCCACTCAAGAAAAACCACGAACTCAAAAACCCGTTTGTCGGCCTGCTGTACTGCGCCAAATGCGGCCATGTGATGACCTACGGCGCACCGGCCGCCGCCCTGCCCTGCACCGGTCGGCTGGACTGCCGCTGGGCAGACTGCAACAATGTCAGCTCATTTTGCGCCGACGTGGAGGACGCGGTGCTGCACGCGCTGCGGCTATGGCTGGCCGAGTACGAAGTGGACATCGACCATCAGAATACAGTCGAGCGCGAACTGGACGCACGCGCCGCGCAGGCGCACGAAGAGATTCGCGCGATCCACGCCGCCCAGCGCAAACTGCGCGCACAGCTTGACCGCGCCGCCGAGCTGGTCGAGCAGGAGGTCTACACGCCGGAGTATTTCGTTTCCCGCCGCCGCCAACTGGACAGCCAGCTCGCCGAGCTGGACCGCACACTCGCCAAGGCCAGCGCCCGCGCGCTGGCAATCGACCAAGAGCGCCGCGGCGCACCTGCCATGCGCCCGCGTCTGGAGCATGTGATCGAAGCCTATCCCAACGCCGCGACCGCGCAGGAGCGAAACGACCTGCTGAAAAGTGTAGTCAGCCGCATCACATACGAAAAAAACGCCGCCGAGCGCAGTGCTGGCGACGCAACCATCTACATCCAAATTGAACGACGATTTGAATAGTAAACCTTAGCTGGTCAATCATATGTATCATAAAATAACTTATTCATACGTCATCAAAAGTACGTCGTCCGCCGCGGCGCCGAGCGCAGCGTAGTCATGCGACTCGTACAGCAGCCCCGGCTGGTCGGCTGAGGTCTTGGGCGCCAGCGCCACCATAACGGTCAACCCCGACGGTTCCAGGCGCGTGCGCACCGCGCGGACGAAGTCGGCATAAGCCGCCGCGTCCTCCGGTGGGATATACTCGAAATCAATGTCCACGCCCGCAAATCCCTGCGCCGCGATGGTCTGTGCCAGATTTTCGATCAGTGCGCCGCGCGCAACCGGGTCACGCAGCAACTGCTGCGCCCGCGCGCTGGAAAACTGACCGTCTTCACCGAGCGTGGTCAACACGAGCAGCGGCAGCACGCCGTACTGCCGCGCCAGACGCGTCAGCGCCTCTGCATTCTGGGGCAGAATGCGCCCGAGACTGTCAAAGCCATAGGAAAACACAGATAAGTACGTCAAATAGGGAAGCGTTTTGCGCAGCACCCGCTGGTCAATATTGGGATATGCATAGCCGTTGACCGCAAACGTGCCCAGTTTGGGGCCGTAGGACACCACCAGCGTCTGTCCCGGCCAGATGCGGTCGCCGCCACCCAGCTGCGGATTGTTTTGCAGCAGTTCCAACACGGTCATATTGTGCTGTGCGGCGATGCCGGAAAGCGTTTCCCCTTGCCGGACGGTATGTACCTGTACGGGCTGCGGCACGACAACCGTCTGCCCGGGTGTGAGCCGGTACGGCTCGTGCAGCTCGTTCTGCTGAATCAGCAGCTGCAGCGGCGCATGGTACATCTGGGCGATGCGGTACAGGGAATCCCCTGGCTGGACAACATGGATCACCATAGAAACCCCACCTTGCCCCCCAGTCTATGCCGCCCGCCATCCGTCCGTGCCCGTCCGCTGGGCAGACAAAAAGCCGTCCGGCGCAATGCCCGGACGGCTGAAAGCTCTCGTTTATCGGTTCTCCTCTTTGGGAGGCGTGCCGGTATGACAGCCGCAGCTGCCGCCGCAGCCCGCACAGCCGCTGCATCCACTGCATCCGCCCGACTTGGACTGGCGCACCACCGACCGCGCGGCAAAGAACACCAACAGCGCTACCAACAGGCCCACGATCAAAGTCGTCATTTGTTTCGCCTCCTTCTTTTTCATTTTAAATCAAGATCGCTCCGCAGGCAAGCCCTTCGGCCAAAATCAGCCGTTTGCCTGCACGCTCATGCGACGCAGGTCCACCGCATCGTCCACCTTGGCCGGTCTGCGCACCAGCAGATAGATCATCAGCGCCAGCACCAGAACAGCTGCCACCGTGCCAAGGCCAAACGTGACTTCGCCCGTGAACAGCCCACCGAACTGATACACCATCAACGCCACGCAGTACGCAAACACGCACATATAGCCGATGGCAAACGCCGTCCACTTGGCGTTGTTCATCTCGCGCTTGATCGCACCCATGGCTGCAAAGCACGGTGCGCACAGCAAGTTAAAGCACATGAACGAGAACGCGCTGACCTGCGTAAAGGAAGCTGCCAGCAGGCTCCAAATCTCCACGCCGTCTTCGGCCACCTCGGCAAAGCCGAGCATCTGGCCAAAGGTAGCAACCACGTTTTCCTTGGCGATCAGGCCGGTGACCGAGGCAACCGAATTCTGCCAGGTGCCCCAGCCGAGCGGGGCAAACACCGGCGCAATCACGTTGCCAATCGCAGCCAACACACTGTTGTTGATATCCGAAACCGCGCCGAACGCGCCGTTTTCCCAGCCGTATGCCTGCAAAAACCACAGGACCACCGTGCTGAGCAGAATGACGGTACCCGCCTTGCGGATAAACGATCCGCCGCGCTCTGCCATCGAGCGCAGCACGTTGCGCGCGGTCGGGGTGTGATAGCTCGGCAGCTCCATGACGAACGGCGCGGGCTCACCCGCAAACATCTTAAACTTCTTGAGCATGATACCCGACAGGATGATCGCCAACACGCCGATAAAGTAGGCCGAAAAGGCCACCCAACCCGCGTTATCGAAGATCGCACCCGCGATCAGGGCGATGATCGGCAGCTTGGCGCTGCACGGGATAAAGGTCGTGGTCATAATGGTCATACGACGGTCGCGCTCCTGCTCAATCGTGCGCGAGGCCATGATGCCCGGTACGCCGCAGCCCGTGCCGATCAGCATTGGGATGAAGCTCTTGCCCGACAGGCCGAATTTGCGGAAAATGCGATCCATGATGAAGGCCACGCGCGCCATATAGCCGCAATCCTCCAGAATCGCAAGGAACAGGAACAGCACAAGGATCTGCGGCACAAAGCCCAGCACCGCGCCGACACCAGCAACGATGCCGTCCATAATCAGGCTGTACAGCCAGTCCGCAACACCAAGGCCGCTCAGCGCGCCGCCCAGAATGGTCGGGACGCCCGGAATCCACGCGCCGAACAGTTCCCAACCCTCACCGAACACGCCGTCGTTGGCCCAGTCGGTCAGCACGGTGCCAACCGAAGTGACCGAAACATAATACACGATGAACATCACCAGCGCGAAAATCGGCAGCGCAAGGATGCGGTTGGTCACGATGCGGTCAATCTTATCGGACACTGTCATACCCGCCTGTTGTTTCTTGACACAGGGCTTCACCACTTCCGTGATGTACTGGTAGCGTGCGTCCGTGATGATGGACTCCGCGTCGTCGTCCAGTTCCTCCTCGACTGCGGCAATGATCTTCTCCAGTTTTTCCAGCGTATCCTCGCCGAAGTGGAAACGGGCCAACACCTTCTCATCACGCTCGAACAACTTGACGGCAAACCAGCGGCGCTGGCTTTCCTCTGTCACGTCCGCGATGATCGATGTGATCTGACCGAGTGCCTGCTCAATCGTGTCGGAAAACGTGTATGCAGCCGGCTTGGCACCGGAAGCTGCGGCGCGCTTGGCCGCCTCGACCAACTCCTTGGTGCCCTTTCCCTTAAGCGCGGTCGTCTCCACCACCGGTACACCCAATTTGGCGGACAGCTTTGCCGTGTCGATCACGTCGCCGCGTTTGGCGACAATATCCATCATGTTGAGCGCCACGACCACCGGAATGCCCATTTCAAGCAGCTGCGTGGTCAAGTATAAATTGCGCTCGATATTCGCCGCATCCACCAGATTGATGATCGCATCCGGCTTTTCGCCCACCAGATAATCGCGGGTGATGACCTCCTCAAGCGTGTACGGGGAAAGCGAATAGATACCCGGCAGATCAGTGATATAGACTTCCTTATCCGCCTTGTAGCGGCCCTCTTTCTTCTCCACGGTGACGCCCGGCCAGTTGCCGACATACTGCGTCGCGCCGGTCAGGTCGTTAAACATCGTGGTCTTGCCGCTATTCGGGTTGCCGGCAAGCGCCAAACGAATCGACATGTGTTTGCCCCTTTCTCAAATTAGCTTCTGCTAACTGCTATGTAAAAAAATTTGGTTTATTCTACGAGGATCTTTTCCGCGTCCGCCTTGCGCAGCGAAAGCTCGTAACCGCGCACGGTCACTTCGATCGGGTCACCCAACGGCGCGACTTTGCGCACAAACACCTGCGCGCCGCGCGTGATGCCCATATCCATAATACGGCGGCGGGTTGCACCCTCGCCCTCGACCCGGCGTACGGTCACCGTTTTTCCGCAGGGTATGTTCCTCAGATTGCCCATTGCTCTTTTTCCCCCTTTACACCATGATACGCGCAGCCATCTGCTGCGAGATTGCAACACGCGTGTCCTTGACCGAAACGATCAGGTTGCCCGCAAGCGAAGAAACGACCGAAACCGATGCCCCCTCGACAAACCCGAGGTTTTGCAGGAACCGTCTGGTCTGGTCCTTTCCCCGAATGGCTTTGATCGTGGTTGGCACGCCGGCATCTACCAAAGTCAGCGGTATGATAGCGATCCTCTCCTTTCTAACGCGGTTCATTTTTCATACGCATTACGGTTAGCTTTGTCTAACCTTTGTTCTATTTGCAGTTTACCACTGCTAACTCATGTTGTCAAGCCGCGATTTGAAGTTTGTCGAAACTAACCAATCTCCCGGTAGTTAGCGCAAGCTAATTTTCACTTTCCGCAACAAAGGAGGAAGCCCATGGCTGTTGTTCCGGACAGCCATGGGCTCACGTTGTGGGGTACCATATGGTATCCCCTTGGGGTTTCCCCCGGGACAAGAAAGGATAGTTGTATCATAACCGCCGCCGTCGCGGCGGGAATGACCTATAAATTCGATGAAACCAGACGGTTTCCATCGAGCAAACGCGCCGCATTACACGCGGATGCGTTCACCGCTTCGAAAAGTTCCGACATGCAAAACTTTTCTCCGCCCTTGTATCAGAAGCGTGGCAAAGCACACACTTTTTATTATTTTCTGCGTACATATGCAGAAAATCTCTCGAATTGCACGCCATGCGCGCTGAAGCAGGTCAAGTTTAATAAGCGGCAAATCCCTTGCCGAATTCACGGCACTGGTCGAGCATGGCCTCATCCGGCGTCTCATGCGCCATCAAGCCCTCATCGGTGTAAACATTGGCGTTGGCGTCATCCGCGCGCTGCACCCAGTCGCGCATCCACTGGCCGTCACCCCAGCCGTATGAGCCAAACAGTGCCACCTTGCGGC
>CALWEB010000068.1 GCA_944376955.1 uncultured Agathobaculum sp.
ACCAACTTTGATAGCCATTTACAGTATCCTCCTAAAATGTTTTTAATGAGTCTCTGTCGATGGTTTTATTATACACTAAACGGGTCGTCTGCCGCAAGGTGTAATATTTGTGAAATTTTTGTCATTATGACTGGGCTTTTTGTACATTTTTCTTTGCAATGCTTTCCCGTCTGGTGGTATAATAAGCACATCCCACAAAATATAGTATTTCAGCCCCACAGCAGCCTTATACCGGTAAAAAGAAAGAAGCAACAATATTTTCGGAGGATAGAGATGGCGGATTCGTTCTTTTCCCAGCTCGACGGGGACGCCCTGCGCGCGCTGCTTGCCCGCACCGGCCTGCGCGAGGCCGCGGTCCTCGCGGTTTCCCGCACACTCCATATTGAAAACACAAGCGAAGCCGCCGCGCGGCTGACCGGCCTGCACCCGCTCGAACGCATCGACCAGCTGCTCAGCGAGCAGGCGGCCGCCGCCCTGCGGGACTGCATCGCCACGCATACGCCGCACACGGTTTACGAAGAACTGGACGGCATGGAATACCGTCTGGAAATCCTCCCGCACCGGGAAGGCGCGCTGCTGGCCTTCCTGCGGGACGACCGAGCCTGCTATGACGGCACACTGCGTGTGCTGCACGCCAAGGGCACACAGTATCTGGGATCGCTGCTGGCGGACGCAGCGCAGGTCAAAGATCCCGTGCTGGCCGCGCACCTACGCCGTCAGTGTCTGCGAATGCACCGCCTGTTGACGCACTCCGACTTCCTGCACGACCCGCCGCTGACCGAGCAGCTGCGGCTGCACCACTGCGATCTGGCCGACCTGTGCCGCGACGCGGCCGAGCAGGCAAGGGAACACGCGCCAAGCCGCGGCGCCGCCCCCATCACCGTGCAGGCGGACGAATGCTGCATTGCCTTGATCGAACCCCAACTCATCCGCACCGCGCTGTACAACCTGCTGGCAAACGCGCTGCAAGTCACGCCGCCGGACGGGGATATCGCGGTCAGCCTGTATGACGACGGCGCGTTTTACACCATCACGGTGGCCGACCGCGGACCGGGGCTGGACGCTGTGCGCTTTGAAGCGCTGCTGTCCGGCTGGCAGATGCCCGCCCCGCTCGATGAGTACCTTGCGCTCGCCCGGCAGGGCACGCCGCCCGGGCTGGGACTGCCCCTCATCCAGCGCATCGCACAGCTGCACGGCGGCAGCCTGCTGCTGTCCCCGCGCGAAGGCGGCGGCAGCCAGCTGCATTTCACGCTTGCGCACCTGCCTGAGGCACTGGCCGACCACAACCTGCACGCCCCCATGATTCTTGAAGACGGATACTCGCTCGAAGAGGTCGAATTTTCAATTTTCAGCTAAAAAAAACAGCCGCTGTGCTAAGCACAGCGGCTGTTTTTCAGTCCTTTTGGGACAGATCGTACGAAATCTTTACCTGCTCCGCGCGGGATATCTGCGCCTGCCCATCGGCGGCACCGTCCGTATTGCTATGCAGCAGGTCCTCCGCGGCCAGCGTCGTAGTCGTTACAGACAGCACGGCCGCGCCGGTCAGAAAGTACGAAAGCACCTGTTTGTATGTCATCTTTGGGTCCTCCTGCGAGATGATCTTTCAGGGTTTAGCTTATGATACCATAGCTTGGGTGCTTTTGCAGCAAAATGCAACAAAGACGTAATAAAGGACGGCTTTCGCCGTCCTTTTTGTCACCGAATTGTTACCTTTTAGGGCATCAGTCTTTATAGAACGCGCCGAACCCCTTGTAGGCCATATACAAATCGAGCTTTGCGATGACCTCAAACGGTGCGTGCATGGAAAGCACGGGCACACCCGCGTCCACCGTGTCAATGTTGCGGTTGGCCAGATACATCGCGACCGTGCCGCCGCCGCCCTGATCGACCTTGCCCAGCTGGCCGGTCTGCCAAACGACATCCGCCTTGTCAAAAATGCAGCGGATGCGCGCCATCAGCTCGGCGGTAGCATCCGACGTGCCGGACTTGCCGCGTGCGCCCGTGTACTTGACCAGTGCAAAACCGCAGTTGGCCTTGGCATCATTGCGCTTTTCCGAAACATCCGGATAGTTGGGGTCAAAGGCGTTGCATACATCGGCCGACAGGCAGACCGAGTTTTCATAGCACTCTTCGAGCAGTGCATCCTGTGCGCGGCACAGGTCGGCCATGAAGGTGTCGAACGCACGCGACTGCATCCCGGTTACGCCATCCGAGCCCGTCTCCTCCTTGTCCACCAACAGGCAGACGCAGGTGTGGGTGGGCGTTGCCTTGAGGTCGAGCAGCGCGGTCGCCGCCGTGTAGGAGCAAACGCGGTCATCGTGACCGTACGAACCGACAAACGAACGGTCAAAGCCGATGTCGCACGCTTTGAATGCCGGCACGCAGCACAGCTCAGCGGACAGAAAATCCGCCTCCACCATACCGTACTGGCGGTTGAGGTATTCCATAATCGCAAGTTTGATCTTCTCGCTGCACTTTTCATCCACGGTTTCACTCGGTACCGAGCCGATCAGTACGTTCAGTCCCTCGCCCTTGATGACCTCGGTTGCCTTTTTGGTCATCTGCTCGCTCGCCAGATGGGGCAGCAGGTCGGTGATGACGAACTTGGGGTCTTCCGGCTTGTCGCCCACGCGCACCTCGACCTTTTTCATCTGCCCGTTGTGGCACACGCACACCACGCCGCGCAGTTCGAGCGGAATCGCCGTCCACTGGTACTTCTTGATCCCGCCATAGTAGTGCGTCTTGAAGAAGGCCATCCCGCCGTCCTCATACAGCGGGATGGTGCGGATGTCCACACGCGGCGCATCAAGGTGCGCGGCGGTCAGGCGCACGCCCTCCGCCATGCCCTTTTTGCCGATGACGGCCAGCATGATACCCTTGTCGCGGTTGACCTGATAGATCTTGTCACCGGGCTTTACCGTGTCGTCGCGTGTCCAGGCGCGGAAGCCCTTGGCCTCGGCCAAACGCACCATTTCCTTCACCGCGTCACGCTCGGTCTTGGACTCGTCGAGAAACGCCTTGTATTCCTCGGCATAGGCCTGCATCCCGCGCTTATCACTGCTGGTCAGGCGGTCAAAGCCGGGCTTTTTGTCATAAAAAAGCTGTTCGGAAGTCATAACTCAGTCTCCTTTGCATAAAACTTCAAAAATCGCGTCGGCCTGCCGCTGTAAGTCGGCAAGGCCGCCGTTGTTTTCCACAATGTAATTGCACCGCGCACGGTAGAAATCCGCGTCCGGCTGTGCGCCGATGCGAGCGCGCGCCGCGGTTTCGTCCAGCCCATCGCGCGCCATGATGCGCTGCACGCGCACTTCGGTATCCGCCAACACACCGATGATGCGCTCACACAGATCATCTGCACCTGCCTCAAACAGCGTCGGCGCATCGTACAGCACAAACGGGCAATCCCCCTGCGCGTGCATCGCGTCCAAGGACGCTGCCCGGATGTAGGGCAGGGTAATTTCGTTGAGTTTGCGCAGTTTTTCGGGATCGGCAAACACGATGCGCGCGAGTTTCGGGCGGTCCAGTGCGCCGGTTCCATCCAGCACGCCGCCGAATGCGGTATCGAGTGCGGCAAGCATCCCGCGGTTCTCCGCGCACAGCGTGCGGTAAACCGCGTCCGCGTCCACCCAGCCCGCGCCCTTGTCGCGCAGTAGGGCGGCAAACGTGCCCTTGCCTGTGCCGCTGCCGCCGGTCAGGCCGATGATTCTCATTTTTCCACCTTCTTTTGCGGGTTATGCGGTCATTCGACCTCGATCACATGAAACCCTGCGGCTTTTTTGATACGGTTGGCGACCGCGAGCCCCAGCCCTTCGTCGGACGGGCA
>CALWEB010000069.1 GCA_944376955.1 uncultured Agathobaculum sp.
CCTGCCGATCGAAATGATGGACAAGCCCGCCCTGTACCAGTAATGCAAGAGCCGCCCGTTCGGGCGGCTTTTCTATCGCAGCGCAACATCCCACTGATGCAACTCTCCCTTTCCTTATCAAAAGCCAGCAAAAACGCTGGATCACCCCATGTATTTTCTGTTTCTGGCACTCAATACCGGCATGTGATAAACACCGCATCATCATTTAACAAAATATTCATAAACGGCACTTGACTTTGCAGCTGTGGGGTGGTAAATTTAGTTTAGCACTCAGAGAGGATGAGTGCTAAACAGGACAGAAAGGAGTCGGGTTCGGTGGAACTTTCCGAGCGAAAAAAGCAAATCCTCAAGGCCATTATCGGCGACTATATTCGCACTGCCGAGCCGGTCGGCTCCAAGGCACTGACGGAAGGCCATTCCCTTCCTTTTTCCTCCGCCACCATCCGCAACGAAATGAGTGAGCTGGAGGAAATGGGGTATCTGGAAAAACCGCACACCTCTGCCGGCCGGATTCCCTCGCCGCAGGGGTACCGCCTGTATGTGGATGAACTGATGGAGCAGCCGGTAGACACCGGCGAGGATGATACGCCGCTCCAATCCATGATGCAGACCAAAGTGCGGGAACTGGACCGTCTGATTCAGGAAGCAGGCAAGCTGATCTCCAGCCTGACCAATTATGCGTCCGTTGCCATCACCCCCGCGCTGACACAAATCTCCATCCGGCAGTTTGAAATCATCGCGGTGGACAAAATGAATTTTGTCATTGTGGTGGTCACCGACTCCGGCACGGTGAAAAACAAAATGGTCCGCACCATGGCAGACGTTTCCAAAGACGAAGCCGAGCTGCTCACCTACGTGCTGAACCAGACGCTGACCGGCCTGCCGCTCAGCCACATCACAGCCGAGCGCTTCGATATCGTGCGCCGTGCAGCCGGTCTGTCCGCGCTGCTCGCACCAGTTGCCGAATACATTGCGGAACTGGTCGAAGAACTGGGCGATCAGAAGGTCTTCCTCGAAGGCACGAACAAACTACTCCGGTTCCCGGAATACCGCGACCTGCACAAGGCGCAGGCGTTGCTGGACTACATGGAGGATGACCGGAAGCATCTGCTGCCGGCCACCCGCAAAATTGACGGCATCCAGTTTTTCATCGGGCCGGAGAACGGAGAAAATCCGTTGTGTGAAACGTCGGCAATTTACGCAAAATATGATATCGGCCACATCGGGCAAGGTGCGATTGGCATTGTCGGACCCACCCGCATGGATTATGCCAAACTATCCGCCCAGCTCAGCCGTTTCGCCAAAGGCCTAAACAAGCTGATCGCGGAAACCTTTTTGGATGAAAAAGACGGGAATCCCTGATTTCCCTGCAAATGGAGGCATCAAAACAATATGAGCAAGAAAAAACAGCCCGAAGCCGCCGAAACCGAACAGGCAGCAGCGGAACAGGCGGCGGAAACCGCTGCCGAACAGACTGTAACCGAGGAACCTGCTGCTGCACAGCCAGCAGAGGACTGGAAGGCCAAGTTTGACGAACTCAACGACCGGTTCCTGCGGCTGGCAGCTGAGTATGACAATTTCCGTAAGCGCAGCCAGCGCGAGCGCGAGCAGTCTTATAACGATGCAGTGAGCCGTGCAGTCACCGCATTGCTGCCGACCTACGATAACCTCGAGCGGGCGCTCAAGGCCGAAACGGCAGATGCGGAATACAAAAAGGGCGTAGAACTGACCATGACCCAACTGGTTGAAAGCCTCAAGGGGCTGAACGTCACCATCATTGAGGCGTCCGCCGGCACAGGCTTTGACCCCAACTTCCACAACGCAGTCATGCACGTGGAGGACGAAGCGTTCGGGGAAAACCAGATCGCTGAGGTCTTCCAGCAGGGCTTCCAGATCGGCGACAAGGTCATCCGCCATGCCATGGTCAAGGTGGCCAACTAACCCCCCAACGGCATGAAAACTGAGATATATTTTCTCGGTTTTTATGGAAATTTCAGCAAACTGAAATTTCCGGATAAACACGCGCCTTACGGCGCGACAATAAATGTAATAAAGCATCTGAATCATATAAAGGAGTGCTATCAATCATGGGCAAAATTATCGGTATCGACTTAGGTACAACCAATTCCTGCGTATCCGTTATGGAGGGCGGCGAAGCCGTCGTTATCCCCAACGCGGAAGGCGCGCGCACCACGCCGTCCGTTGTTGCGTTCTCCAAGGATGGCGAGCGTATGGTCGGTCAGGTGGCAAAGCGTCAGGCCGTTACCAACGCGGACCGCACCATTATTTCCATCAAGCGTCACATGGGCTCTGACTACCGCGTCAACATCGACGGCAAGCCCTACTCCCCGCAGGAAATTTCCGCAATGATCCTGCAAAAGCTGAAGGCTGACGCAGAAGCCTACCTCGGCCAGCCAGTAACGCAGGCGGTCATTACGGTTCCGGCTTATTTCTCCGACTCCCAGCGTCAGGCAACCAAGGACGCCGGCAAGATCGCAGGCCTTGAAGTGCTGCGTATCATCAACGAGCCGACCGCAGCGGCACTGGCTTACGGTGTCGATAAGGAAGCCGAGCAGAAGATCATGGTATACGACCTCGGCGGCGGCACGTTCGATGTTTCCATTCTGGATATCGGCGAGGGCGTGCTGGAAGTACTGTCCACCGCAGGCGACACGCACCTCGGCGGCGATGACTTTGACCAGCGCATCATCGACTGGATGGTAGCCGAGTTCAAGAAGTCCAACGGCATCGACCTGTCCAGCGACAAGATGGCGATGCAGCGTCTGAAGGAAGCCGCAGAAAAGGCCAAGATCGAGCTGTCCGGCATGGCGCAGACCTCGATCAACCAGCCGTATATCACCGCGGACGCCACCGGCCCGAAGCACCTCGAGCTGACCCTGACCCGTGCAAAGTTCAATGAGTTGACCGCAGATCTGGTCGAGCGCACCATGGGCCCGGTTCGTCAGGCGATGAGCGATGCCGGCCTGACTGCTTCCGACCTGTCCAAGGTTCTGCTGGTTGGCGGTTCGACCCGTATCCCGGCCGTGCAGGAAGCGGTAAAGGGCATCACCGGCAAGGAAGGTTTCAAGGGCATCAACCCGGATGAATGTGTTGCTATCGGCGCGTCCATTCAGGGCGGCGTACTCGGCGGCGAAGTCAAGGACGTACTGCTGCTCGACGTTACCCCGCTGTCCCTCGGCATCGAGACCCTCGGCGGCGTATGCACCAAGCTGATTGACCGTAACACCACCATCCCGACCAAGAAGAGCCAGATCTTCTCGACCGCGGCCGACAATCAGCCGTCTGTTGAGATTCACGTCCTGCAGGGCGAGCGCGAAATGGCCGCGGGCAACAAGACGCTCGGCCGCTTCACGCTCGACGGCATCGCTCCGGCGCCGCGCGGCGTACCGCAGATCGAAGTTACCTTCGATATCGACGCCAACGGCATCGTAAACGTATCGGCCAAGGATCTGGGCACCGGTAAGGAGCAGAAGATCACGATCACTGCATCGACCAATCTCTCGCAGGAAGAGATCGACAAGGCAATGCACGAGGCTGAGCAGTACGCCGAGCAGGATAAGAAGAACAAGGAAGCCGTTGAAATCCGCAACAACGCCGAGCAGCTGGTATTCCAGTCCGAGAAGGCGCTGACCGATCTGGGCGACAAGCTGTCCGCAGACGAGAAGAGCGGCGTGCAGGCTGAGATCGACAAGGTTAAGGAAGCGCTCAAGGGTACGGACACCGATATGATCAAGATGGCCACCGACAACCTCTCCAAGAAGTTCAGCGATCTGGCTGGCAAGATCTATCAGCAGCAGGCTCCGCAGGGCGGCGCTAACATGGGCGGCCAGCCGGGTGCTGGCGCACAGGGCGGCCCGCAGGGCGACTTCGTTGACGCCGACTTCACTGAAGTCAAAGACGACGACCAGAATAAGTAATTTCCATGCCGCATGGGGCGGGACGGTTTCCGTTCCGCCCTGCGGCATGTCATTTTCCGTTATTTGAGGGATCAGAATGGCTGATAAAAGAGACTATTATGAGGTACTTGGCGTTCAGAAAGGCGCAAGCGAGGAGGAATTGAAAAAGGCCTACCGCCGTCTCGCCCGCAAGTACCACCCCGACCTGAATAAAGACAATCCGGAGGCTGCCGACAAATTCAAGGAAGTCAACGAAGCATACGAAGTGCTGTCCGACGCGGATAAGCGCGCCAAATATGACCAGTTTGGTTTTGCAGGCGTTGACCCGAGTTACGGCGGCGGTGCGGGGGCCGGCGGTTTCGGCGGGTTTGACATGGGAGACCTTGGCGACCTATTTGGCTCGTTCTTCGGCGGCGGCTTTGGCGGCGGCCGTAGTGCGCGCCGCAACGCGCCGCAGCGCGGCGAATCCATCCGCCAGAACGTCATCCTCTCGTTTGAGGAAGCAGCGTTTGGCTGCGAAAAAGAGATTTCGGTCAACCGCATCGAAACCTGTGACGAATGCGGCGGCACGGGCGCGGCCAAGGGCACCAGCGCAGAAACCTGCCCGAACTGCCGCGGCACCGGTACGGTAACGCAGACCCAGCGCACACCGCTTGGCATGTTCCAAACGCAAGGCGCCTGCCCGAACTGCCGCGGTACTGGTAAGATCATCAAAAAGCCGTGCAGCAAGTGCGGCGGTGCAGGCCGTGTGCGCAAGACGCGCAAATTCAAGGTCAACATCCCGGCCGGTATCGACGAGGGACAATCCATCCAGCAGCGTGGCCAGGGTAACGCCGGTATCAACGGCGGCCCGGCGGGCGACCTGTTTGTGACGATTGCCATCCGTCCGCACCCAATCTTCACGCGCGAGGGACAGGATGTCTATGTGGATATCCCGATTTCCTTTACACAGGCTGCATTGGGCGACACCCTACAAGTACCGACCATCGACGGCCGTGTGGAATATAAGGTGCCGGAAGGCACACAGACCGGCACGGTGTTCCGCATGAAAGGCAAGGGTATCCAGAATGTCAACGGCCGCGGCCGCGGCGACCAGTATGTCCGCGTGAGCATCGAAGTGCCGAAAAACCTCTCTGAAAAGCAGAAGAAACTGCTGCGGGAATTTGAGGCATCCTCCACGGATGAAAACCAGAGCAAGCGCAAAGGCTTTTGGGATAAAGTAAAAGATGCGCTGGATATTGAGTAAATATACAGTAGCCAGCAAAGGCTCGGAACGGTTTCGTTCCGAGCCTTTTGATATACGCCACATACCAAAACGGCCGCAGGCAATTTTCCTGCGGCCGTTCGGTTATTCGTTGTTCCCCCGATAATAGCGGATGAGCGCCTGCGTACCCAAATCCCCCATGCCTTCTGCTTCCAAATCACCGTACATGGTGCAGACGCGGTCCAGTACAGGCAGCGCACCGAATCCCTGCCCCTGTGCAATCTTCATGTCCTTGATAAAATGCTTAAGGAAGAAACCCGGCGCATAGTCCTCACGCATCATCTTAGGCATCAGGTTTTCCATCTGCCAAGAGCCGGCCGCACCCTTCGAAATGCTGTCCAGCATTTTCTGCGTATCCAGCCCAGCCCGCTCGGCATATGCAAGCGCCTCGCTCACACCTGCGATCGTACCCGCAATGGCAATCTGGTTGGCCATTTTGGTATGCTGGCCCGCACCCGCAGGGCCTTCGTAAACAACCTGCTTGCCCATCGCTTCAAACAGCGGCAAGCACGCCTGAAAATCCGCTTCCTTGCCACCTACCATGATGGACAGCGTGCCATTCTTGGCGCCTATGTCGCCGCCGGAAACCGGTGCATCCAGTATATGCAGGCCGTTGGCTTCCCCTTCTTCCGCGATCCGGACGGACAGCTGCGGATCGGTTGTCGTCATATCAATCACATAGGTGCCCGGTTGTGCAGCCGCAAGGATACCTTCCTGTCCGAAATATACCTGCTCGACATCTTTCGGGTAACCCACCATCGTGATGACGACATCCCGCCCAGCCGCACACGCCGCTGCAGAATCACACCAGGTCACCTGATTTTCCGCCAGAAAATCCTCCAGTTTGGATTTGGTGCGCGAAAAAATTGCCACCTCATAACCTGCTTTAAGCAGGTTCTTTACCATAGGGCGTCCCATCACGCCCACGCCAATAAATCCGATTGTTTTCATCTTGCTCCTCCCATCCAAATAAAACCGTCAACGGTCTTTTAGCGACACATACCCAGATGCCGGCCGCACACACCGATATGCCGGTCGGATAATCTTGTCCGTATTGACCAGTTCCTCCAAGCGGTGCGCACTCCAGCCCACGATACGCGCGATGGCAAATACCGGCGTGTACAGCTCGGGCGGCAGCCCCAGCATAGAGTACACAAAACCCGAATAAAAGTCTACATTCGCAGAAACGCCCTTGTAGATGTGTCGCTCATGCGCGATCACCTCAGGTGCCAGCCGCGCAACCAGCGAATAGAGCGCAAAATCTGCGTCTCTTCCCTTTTCGTGCGCCAGCTGCCCGACAAATGACTTGAACACTTCAGCACGGGGGTCAGAAATCGAATATACGGCATGTCCCATACCGTAGATCAATCCCTTGCGGTCAAACGCCTCCCGGCGCAGCAGGCGGCTCAGATAATTCGCCACCGCTTCTTCGTCAGCCGGATCCGTAACGTTTTTCTTCAGATCCTCAAACATCTGCACAACTTTGTAGTTTGCGCCGCCGTGCTTGGGCCCCTTGAGCGAGCCGAGCGCTGCGGAAATCACGGAATAGGTATCCGTGCCCGACGAAGTGACCACATGCGTGGTAAACGAAGAGTTGTTGCCGCCGCCGTGCTCCATATGCAGCACCAGCGCCAAATCCAGCACGCTTGCTTCCAGCGGGGTATACTGCATATCCGGCCGCAGCATCCGCAGGAAATTGGACGCCGTGGACAAGCTGTCCGACGGGTAATGGATATACATGCTTTCGCCGCGCTCGTAATAATTATACGCATGATAGGAATAGACTGCGAGCATTGGGAACACCGAAATCAGCATCAGGCACTGCCGCAGGACATTGGGCAGCGTGATTTCATCTGCGTTATTATCATAGGATGCCAGCGTCAGCACACTGCGGGAAAGGCTGTTCATCATATCATGCGTCGGCGCTTTCATGATAACATCGCGCGTAAAATTGGTCGGCAGCGTGCGTCCCTGCGCCAACAGGGTTTTGAAATCGCTCAGCCGCTTCGCATCCGGCAACTCACCGAACAGCAGCAGATAGGCAACCTCTTCATAGCCCTTGCGTCCATCCCGTATGAACCCCTGCACCAGATCGTTGATTTTGATGCCGCGATAATACAGCTCACCATCACAGGGAACCAGCTTACCGTCCACCTCTTTTTTGGAGATGATATCCGATATGTTGGTCAGTCCCGCAAGCACGCCTTCGCCGTTCAGGTCACGCAAGCCGCGTTTGACATCGTACTCTTTGTACAGTGCAGCGTCGATGCGATCATTTCTTGCGCAAAGCGCCGCCAACGCCTCAACCCGCGGCGTGACCTGCAAAATATCGTGTTCTGCCGTCATGTAGTATCCATCCCTTTCCAGTATATACTATCCCATGTATATATTGTATCGGGAAATGCACAAGTCTTCAACGTCAATTCGGTTACATCCTGTGAATATTCTGTGAATTTTACCCCCAGGATTTTGTCAAGGGGAAAAAAGGAAGGCACCTTTGTGCCTTCCTTTGTGTCAACGGATGTAATTGAACATGGTGCGGGGATGCGTTTCCGGCGGGGCGATGCCCGCCTTGTCGATCACCTTGAGCATCCATGCAATGTTGCGGCCCAGCTTTTCGATGACCTCTACGCCCTCCACATCCTGCTTGCATTCGCCGATATCCGCGCCATGCACTGCATTCCAGTAATCTGAGGTAACCAGTACCATCTCCATCGCATCCATCAGTCCAAGCAGCTGCTGATAAGTCTCCATGCCGCCCGAACGCCGCAGCGTGCAAAGCGCCGCGCCGACCTTATGATGGAACTGATTTTCGCCGCAGCAGGCCGCGAGCATGATACGATCCATCACGCACTTCATGCTGCCCGCAATACCGCCGTGATAAACGGGCGACGCCAGCACAATCGCGTCCGCCGCGATGCACTTTTCGATAATCTCATTGACCCCATCATCGTTCTGTACGCAGCGCAGCGTATTGTTGTTCAGGCAGTGATAGCACGCCATGCAAGGATGCACCTTGGCGCCCGGCTGGCAAACCTCAAACTCGATGCCCTCCTGCTCGAGCACCTTGCCAAGCACATCGAGCATCTGCACACAGTTGCCGCCCTTACGCGGCGAGCCATTGATCGCTACAACTTTCATCTTTCTTGTCCTCCTTTGTTTTTCACCCGTCAAACGGATGCGAACTTCTCAATCAATATGCTTTTCGTTTTCCAAACGGTATAGCCGCATGACTACCAATGTGTGGTTCAGCTGTGGGCCCATCAACAGGATCATACTGACGATATACAACCACAACATCAGCACGATAATGGCACCAAGGGAGCCATACAGCACGGAATAGCTTGCCATATTGTCCACATAAAATGAAAACCCCCACGAGACCAACAGCCATGCCAGCAAAGAAAACAACGCCCCCGGCCATACCTCCCGGAATTTCAGATGCAGGTTGGGAACAATGCGGTTAAACAGCATCAAAAAAACGAAAATGAATGGAATCATCACCCAAAAACTGGCGTCATGGGTCATGTCCAAAACCGGCTGCGGAATCGGCGCCAAACGCGGCAGCAACCGGATGAGCGCTTTGCCGGCAACCACCAGCACAAAGCTGCACACAACCGACACCAGGAACCCCGCCGTGATGCCAAACGAGATCAGCACATCCCAAACCATGCCGCGCGCCACCTCGACATGATAAATGTCGTTGACCGTGCGCATCATGGAACGCACCGCACGCGAGAGAAAATACAGGGTCAGCCCAATGCCGATCAACATGGGACTGACCGGCGGCGTTGCTGCAAGCTGGTTGAGATAGGAAATGATCAGCTGCTGCAAGCTTTTGGGTAACATATCCAATACGGGCTCAATCCCCTCCATCGACAGGTTAAGCCGCGCTAACAGCGCGTTGAGGAAAATCAACAGCGGAAACAGGGAAAACAGCAGGAAATAGGATAATTCTGCCGCTGCCTGCGGAATCCCGTCCGAAAAATACCGGTAGACCATGCGTTTGACCAGATAGAAAAAGCGGTTTTGTCCGTTCATGGCACCCTCCTCTTTCCGCCGCAGTTTTTATTATTGTACCAGCTTTTTTTTACATTTACAACTTGCGTTTTCCGTCATCGTGCGGTATACTATGAATAATAGAACATTTGTTCTTGTGTTGGTTGGAGGAATGCGAATGAACCGCGCCACAATCTGCTGTTTTTCCGGCTATCGTGCCGAAAAAATGCCATTTCCGGCGAACGATCCTCATATGGAAGCGCTGCTGTCTGCGCTTGATCTCGCCATCGCGGATGCCGCCGCGCAAGGCTATACCGGCTTCTTTTCCGGGATGTCCACCGGCTTTGACCTGTGGGCCGCCGAAGCTGTGCTGCGCGCGCGCGATACGCTGCCTGTGCAGCTGTTCTGCGCCATCCCGTTCGACCGGCAGGCCGACCGCTACCCGCTCGATTGGAAACGCCGCTTTAACCACTGCCTGCTTGCAGCAGACCGTGTTTTTGCTCTTTCCCGCCGGTATTATGCAGGCTGCTACGCCGCACGCAACCGATTTATGGTGGATGCCTCTTCCCTGCTGATCTGCTATTTTGACGGCAAGCCGGGCGGTACGGCACAAACTGTCCGCATGGCGGAACAAAGCGGGCTGCGAATTATCAACCTAGCAGGCCCGCAAATGCAATTCTTGTAACGGAAACACAAAAACTCCCTCCGACGCGCTGTGCGCCGAAGGGAGTTTATTGTTGCGGAAAACAGTTGGATTAGTCTACCTTGACCGTCCAGCCCAGCTCATCCGGCAGAGTACCCCACTGGATACCGGTCAACGTGTCGTACAGCTTATGGGTGATCGGGCCGATTTCACCGTTGTTGATATAGGCGACATCGCCCTCGTAGCGCAGCTCGCCTACCGGCGAGATAACCGCCGCTGTGCCTGTGCCGAACACTTCTTCCAGCTTGCCGTCCTTGGATGCCTGCATCACGTCCACGATCGGCAGACGCTCCTCCGACACCGGGATGCCCCAATGCTTGAGCAGATCAATGCAGCTCATACGGGTCACACCCGGCAGCACCGTACCCACACAGGGTGCAGTGTAAACCGTGCCGTCAATCTTGAAGAAGCAGTTCATCGAACCAACCTCTTCGACGTACTTATGCTCAACACCATCCAGCCACAGAGTCTGCTCATAACCAAGATCATGCGCCTTGACCTGCGAAATCAGGCTGGCTGCGTAGTTACCACCGCACTTGGTAAAGCCGGTGCCGCCCGGGCAGGCACGGGTATACTCATCCTCGACGAAGATCTTAACCGGGTTGATGCCGGTGGAGTAATATGCGCCGACCGGCGAGCAGATGATGATGAACTGGTGGGTCTTGGACGGACGCACGCCAAGGTGCGGCTCGGTCGCGATCACAAACGGGCGGATGTACAGGCTGGTGCCCGGCTGATGCGGCACCCAATCCTTTTCCACCGACACGATTGCCTTGACCGCCTGCACAAAATCCTCTACCGGCAGGCTGGGCAGACACATACGGTGGTTGGTGTTGATCATACGCTGGGCGTTCTTGTCGGGGCGGAACAACTGGATCGAACCATCCGGCGTGCGATATGCCTTCAAGCCCTCAAAAGACTCCATCGCATAGTGCAGCACCATCGCCGCAGGATCAATCGACAGCGGCTCGTACGGCACGATGCGGGCGTCATGCCAGCCCTGCTCCTCATCATGATCGATGATCAGCACGTGATCGGTATAGGAGATGCCAAAACCCAGATGGTTTTCGTCCGGCTTGGGTTTTTTTTGGTCTGTAAGCTGTGTTCTGATCTGCAGCATGGTGGATTCACTCTTTCTATAATAGGTTTTTACTCTTTCATTATAGCACTTTGCCAAGATAAAGCAAGGCGTTTTTTTGCAGAGAGGATGACAAAGCATCCGCTTTTTGTTATAATAAGTTCGTATGATTTGCCGAAAGGAGGGACCACATATCCAACACAAGCTGAAAAAACTGCTGAGTCTTCTGCTTTGTGCAGCGCTCGTCTTGGTAGCGCTTCCCGCACCGGCCCGCGCTTTGACCTTGACGGCGGTCAACGATACGCTCCTTCCGCTGTCTGACAGCACGATGCCAGCACGGCTGGGCGGTGAATTATATGTCCCGTACAGTGTCTTTTCCTCGCTCGGCGTCTCCGCCTCCAGCGACAGCGGCGTGTTGAACCTGTCCGCCAGCGGCGAAACGCTCAGTTTCTCCACCGAGGAAGGGTATGTATACGATCAAAACCTAAACAGCTATCCCTCCCCGGCTTACGATATGAACGGCACGGTGTACGTCCCCGTCAAGCTATGCTGCGGCAAGTTCGGTTTGAATTACTCCACGCTGTCCGCCTATGGGGAAACCGTGCTGCGCATCACGGATGGCTCCGCACAAAGCGATTCCTCCTTTGTATCCGATAAGGGCAGCGCAATCGAGAGCGCCATCAATACATACAAGGGTATTTCGCCGTCCCAGCCAACAGATGGCGGTCAGACGCAGACACCAACACAGCCCACCGAACCGCCTATCCCCGAGGTAGAGGAACAGCCTACACAAAAGCCTTCCCGCGTCTATCTGACGTTCTATGGTGCGCCCACGTCCAGCACAACGCCGGCTATTTTGGACGCATTGCAAAGCGCAGGACGCAGCGCGACGTTTTTCCTGCCGACCGACACCTCCACCTGGCCGGATGATCTTATCCGCCGCATTGTGGCCGAGGGACATACCCCCGCCTTGCTGCTCGCAGCAGACGGGCAGACGGCATCCGGGGATCTCGTGGCTGCCCTGTCCACCGCCAACGACAAACTAAATTTCCTGACTGGCGTTTCCGCCCGGATCATTTCTAACGAAAGCGGATGCAAACAGCTAACGCAAGCGCAGCGTGATGCCCTCACGGGAGCCGGGTACCGGCTGTGGGACGCCACCTTGGACTGCGGGGATGACACCCAGTCTGCGGCGCGGGCCTACGCCACAACCGCACAGCGATTTACCACCACCACTGCGGCGCTTGTCGTGAAATTGCACCATCATCGCAACACAGCGCAAACCGTGCAACTGCTTACCGCCTATATGTCCCGCCAAGGCATCCCCTCCCCGCGCATCACTTTCGGCACCACGCCGATGAACACCGCTTCCGATACCCGATAAACCCAACGGGATTACGCAAAAAAAACAGGCCGCAACATCGGCCTGTTTTTTATGCTCATATACGCTTACGGATATGCTCCAATGCGCCTTTCTCCAAACGGGATACCTGCGCCTGTGAAATGTGGATTTCATCGGCTACCTCCATCTGTGTGCGCCCTTCAAAAAAGCGTAGACGGATGATCCGCTTTTCCCGCTCGTTCAGGCTGTCAATGGCCTCCCGCAGTGCAATGCTGGCAAGCCACTGCTCGTCCGTATTTTTATGGTCCCCGACCTGATCCATCACGCACACCGTATCCGTCCCATCATGGAATACCGGCTCAAACAGCGAGACCGGATCAAGGATGGCATCGAGCGCCAGCACCACTTCTTCTTTCGGCATATCCAGCAATTTGGCCAATTCCACGATATCCGGCTCCCGCTGATGCTCGCGCACGAACGCTTCTTTGGCCTGCAAGGCTTTATACGCGGTGTCCCGCAGGCTGCGCGATACCCGCAGCGCGCTGTTGTCACGCAAATAACGCCGGATTTCCCCAATGATCATCGGCATGAACGTTCCAAGTCGAAACCAGCTATCCCGCGGAAGAATGGGCCGTCCCTGCATTCTCAATGCCATAAAAGATCTCGATTTTTTCATTTTGCAGCACGATTTTCTGCACACAAGCACGCACTAAAGTCTGCTTCTCTGTATCGTCCAGTCGATCCCAGCAGGTGCCGACCGTTTGCAGCGCCTGCCGCGCGGCATTCTGTTCCTCCTGCTGCCCTGCCTGCTGCACTTGTGCCAGCGCCTGTTCTGCCCGGCTGTATTCCCGTCTGGCCTGTGCGATCGCATCCCGCAGGGTATCATCCTCCCCTTCTGCGAACAACTCATACAGACGGCGCAGCTTGCGCTGTGCGTGCGTCAAGGCGCGGCGGCATTCCGCAGGTGCGGTCTTGCTGCCGCGCGGCTGCACGGGCTGCGCAGCCAACCGCGCCAAATCACGGATGACCACCGCCTCCACCTGCCGCGCCATCACACCGCGATTGGGACAATCCGCATCGTGTACCAAATGCGGTTTGGATTTGTCCCGCGAATAACACACCAGCTTGTCCCCCGCGCCCCCCCACTTCTGGTAACGCATTTTTGCCCCGCAATGGCCACAGACCAATAGCCCAGTCAACAGCTTACCTGACGATGCCGCGCGCGGCTTATCTTTTCTCTGTAGGCGGCGCTGGACTCGTGCAAACGTCTCTTTATCCACCAACGGCTCATGCCGCCCAGGATAGGTCTCCCCACGATACACGATCACGCCGGTATTGCTCTCCCGCAACAGGATCTGCCGCACCAGATGCTCGTATTTGAGCCCCAGCTCGCGCGCAATCCGCCCAGTAGACTGCCCTTCCAGATAGCGCGCGTAAATCTCCCGCACGATGTCTGCGTCGCTGTTCGGCACGAGGATCCCCTTTGCCGCGTCGTAATCATATCCAAACGGGATTTTCCCGCCGCCTGGCCAAAACCCTTGTTTAACGCGCTCCACCATCCCCATGCGCGTGCGTAGGAAAATGTTTTCACGCTCCAGCTGCGCAAAGGCAGACAAAATGCCGATCATCGCGCGCCCATACGGGCTTCCTGTGTCGATGTTTTCATTGATGGACACAAAGTCCACGCCATGCGGCAGAAAAACGTCCTCGATCAGATACAGCGTATCCTTCTGGCTGCGGCTGAGCCGGTCGAGCTTGTAAACCACCACACGCTCCACGCTGCCACCGCGGATGGCTTCCACCAGTTCGGTGATCGCCGGACGCGTCAGATTAGAGCCGGAAAAGCCTCCATCCACATAACGCCGAAACTGTGCAATCCCTTTCATCCTGCAATAAGCTTCCAGTTTTTCCGCCTGTGCGGCCAAAGAATAGCCTTCATCCGCCTGCGCCTCGGTCGAAACGCGCAAATACAGCGCTGTATGCTTCATAATTCATCCCTTCCGAGACTGCATCCCTCCGACTCCAGTATAGCAGAGGGGGCAGTGTCCGGCAATGGAAGCTGCTGCCTGCTGCGCGCTGCACCCAGCATTGCGCCAACCCCATCTTGGTCAAGCAGCAGCGGCGGCATCGCCCCGTGCAATCGCTTGCCGTTCAAATAACGGATCACCTGCATGGTATCACACCCTTTCTGCCTCCTATTTTGCCCGGATTTTCTCCCATCCAGTCCTTCCACCAAGCGATTCAAGAATTACTCAAAATCTACTCAAAATAATACTTGTGAAGCGGTAGGGAGTGGGTGTATAATGTGGATACAATAGTTTGTCGGCGGCTGTTTTCTGCGCCGGACAAACCCATTAAAATGGAGGAGAGTGCAACATGTTTGAAAATTTGATTGCCACGCTGAAGGCTGACAAGCGAAAGATCGTATTCACCGAAGGCCCTGACCCCCGCATCCTCGAGGCTGCTTCCCGCCTGAAGAAGGACGGCCTGCTGGATTCCATCCTGGTCGGCAATGTGGATGAAGTGAAGGCGGCGGCACAGGCCGGTGGCTTCGAAATTGAAGGAATGGAAATCATCGATCCCGCAACCTACCCGGAGATGGACGCAATGGTTGCCAAGATGGTCGAACTGCGCAAGGGCAAGATGACCGAGGAACAGTGCCGCGCAGCACTCGCAAAGGGCAACTATTTCGGTACGATGCTGGTCAAGATGGGCAAGGCTGATGCCCTGCTTGGCGGCGCTACTTACTCCACCGCAGACACGGTCCGCCCCGCTCTGCAGATCATCAAGACCAAGCCGGGCAACAAGATCGTAAGCTCCTGCTTTATTCTGCGCCGCGACGCAAAGGACGGCGGCGACGAGCTGTATGCCATGGGCGACTGCGCGATCAACATCAATCCGGGCGAGGATGATCTGGTAGAAATCGCCATCGAAACCGCCAAGACTGCCAAGGCTTTCGGTATTGACCCCAAGGTTGCAATGCTGTCCTACTCGACCAAGGGCTCCGGCAAGGGCGAAACCGTAGACATGATGAAGAACGCCACCGAAAAGACCAAGGCGGCTGCACCTGACCTGGCAGTAGACGGCGAGCTGCAGTTTGACGCTGCATTCTCCCCGGTTGTCGCTGCAACCAAGTGCAAGGGCTCCCCGGTTGCCGGCCAGGCCAACACCTTCATCTTCCCGGACATCAACGCCGGCAACATCGGTTACAAGATCGCGCAGCGTCTGGGCGGCTTTGAAGCGTACGGCCCGATCCTGCAGGGTCTGAATGCACCGATCAACGACCTGTCCCGCGGCTGCAACGCGGACGAAGTTTACCAGATGGCAATCATCACCGCTGGCCTGAAGTAATTGTCTCCAGCGTATTTTCAAAACAGAATGATACAAGGGCCGAAGCAATTTGTTTCGGCCCTTGTTCGCTCTTGATGGCTCTTCCACGCGGAAAGGAGTGTGCCGTTATGAGACGCAAGCCCCTTGTTGTCCTGCTGTGCGCCGTTGTGCTGTGCGGCGCGCTGGCCTATGCGTTCATCCCGCAGGATGTTGCCCCGCAAGCTGAACAGCTAGAGTTTTGGCGTATGCAGCGCATGATCGGCAATGCAGAATTTGAAGATGTCACCTCGCAAATCAATTTGACGCAGCTGTCAGAATTACTCACATCCTGCAAAGCGTCCCGCCTGCCTTTTTATCAAAATAGCTATTCGGTTGACACCGTGCAATACGAGATAGACGCACGCTACAAAGGGCAACCGTTGCATTTCGTTCTGGGCAAGAATAGTTTTGCTTATGAAAGCACGCCATGGGTTCACCGTCTGCATGATGCGCAGGCGCTGATCGGCGCGTTGGATGCCATGTTCGCCGTCGGTACTGCCACATAGCATAGAAAAAGGGCTGACCCAGTAGGTCAGCCCTTTTTGTTTTGTTGCTCTTGTTGTTGCCGCGCCTCGCGCGCCTTTTGTGCCGCACGGCGGCGTTCTTTAGCTGATACCGGAGGCTGCTCCTCCTTGACTTCCACAAACGCCCTACTTGCCGGATCAATCCGGCGCGGGCCGCGATAATCATTGGTATCCACAGATAGGCCACGCTTTTGCAGCAAACTGCAAATTACTTCCGTCACCGCACTATACAGCACGGCAAACAGCGGCACGCCAACCGCCATGCCTACAAATCCAAATACACCGCCAAACAACAGGATCGCAAACATAACCCAGAAGCTTGACAATCCGGTAGAGTTACCCAAAATCTTTGGCCCGAGGATATTGCCGTCAAACTGCTGCAAGGCAAGGATGAACAGCACAAAATACACCGCCTGCACCGGACTTATCACCATGATCAGGATGGTGCTGGGAACCGCACCGATAAACGGCCCGAAGAAAGGGATGATGTTGGTCACACCGATGATGACCGAAATCAGCAGCGCATACGACTGATCCATCGTCATCAAGCCAAAACCGATCAGCAGACGCAAACCGATAAAACACAACACGCCGATGATCAGGGAGTCAATCAATTTACCCGTGATGAAGCCGCCGAACACCCGGTGTACATAAGCCACCCGGCTCATAATGCGGTTTGCGCGGTCAATCGAAAACAGGCTGTACGTCATCTTCTTGGCCTGCGCGCAAAACGTATCCTTGCTGTTGAGGATATACAGCGCAATGATAATGCCAATCAGGATATCAAACAGCACAGACACCGTCGTGACCACGCCGGTCATGAGTTCGACCAGCTGCGGCAGCGCGATATTCTGCACCCAGTTGACAATCTGCTGGGAAAATTCCTCGTAAAGCTGAAGGAAATTGCGCTCGATGACAGGATTATCCTTGAGCAGCGCCGCTACCCAGCTGGAGATCTCATTGAGATAGGTGTCCATGGACTCGAGCAGGGAAAAAACGCTGACAACCAGCTGCGGCAGCACCATCCAAAGCAGGATACCCACCACTGCAATGCCGATCATCAATGTCAAAATACTGCACAGGCCCTTGGCGATGCGGGTTCCGTTTTTCAGCCGCCGCGACAGACGTGGCTGGATCCGCTTATACAGCGCATTAAACACCGGCATCAACAGATAGGCCATCACAAACCCATAGATAAACGGGCTGAGAATACCAAGCAGTTTCCGGAACATCGTCCAAATCCCCGGTAACCACTGCAATAGAAACACAACCACCGCACTGGAAACAATCACACAGAACGCGGTTAGCCCCCACTGGAAATAGTGCGGATGCGCATGGAACTTGGATTTATTTTGCTGGGTCGGCTCCTCCACGGACATACTCCTCTCCCACCTGGGCATATACCCGGTTTTCTTTGATCAATCGCTTATTCTTCGTCGCACTGAAAGAAAATACGCCAGAACAGGTACAGCCAACTTGCCGTAAAGGCGACAAAGAGTACGCCGCGGAATTTCTTGAAAAAGCGCGAAAAACATGCGCCCAACCAAAGCCCCAGCGACAGCAGGCATACCTTGAAAATCGCAAAATCAAAAACGGAAAAGTCATGCGCCTTGGTTACAGCGTAATCCGTCCAGCGGCCTGCCTGGCTGCGCGCATCATCCGCATAGCGCAGCATCTGTTCTGCACGCGCACGAAGGGCTTCCCGATCAATGTTTTCCAGATAATTTTTCATAGCTTGCTCTCTCCTTTTTACTTGGCTTTGGTGAAACGGACGGTTCTCCCGCCCCGCAGTTCCTTTGCAATGCTGCATGGCGCCGTACCCATGCACGAAATACGACCCAGCCGCATCCCGATCTTTTCCGCCAGTTCGTCCACGTCCGCGCTGTCCGTCTCCCGCAGGGCTGCCTGCAAAATCAGACCGGCCGCACGCGCATCCGAACCCGCTTCATGGTGGTTAAGTGCAATGCCGAGCGCCTGCGAAACCGTGTCCAGCTTATGGTTTTGCAGCTGCGGCCAGACCCGCTGCGCCACTTTCACCGTGCAGACATACCGGCAATCCGGCACCGGCAGGTGATAGTGCGCCAAGCAGGCACAAAGCACCGCTGTATCGAACATCGCGTTATGGCAGACCAACACGCTGCCTTCGGCCAATTCGGCTAAACCGTTGTTCCAAACCATGTCGAAGGCCGGTGCATCGACCACCATCGACTCCTTGATGTGATTGACGCGGATATTGCCCCAGTGGAATTTACCCACCTGTGCGGGTGGTTTGAGCAACGTCGTCTGTTCTGCCACCAGTATTTGGTCTTCAAAAATGCTGACGCCCAGCGCACATGCACTCAAACGCGAAGCATTCCCAGTTTCAAAATCCAATGCGATATATCTCATTGCACTGCCTCCCGGCGTGCAGCATCCGCACGTTCTTTGGCCGCCAGCAGGAAGCGATAAAACGGCGCCAAACGCTGCATGGTTTCCACCATTGGCTGGACAAATGAACCATCCAGCAGCGGTGCAAAATCCTGAGTTTCGCGGAAATCGACACCGATTTCCTTACGGTTCAGCCAGTCCTGATAGTCCGGCTTGGCATCCGGGAACTTGGGCCGCTTATAACATTCTCCCGCCAGATGCATGTGCGGGCATTGTTTCACCGCATCATAGGCTTCAAGAAATAATTTGTCTTCGTGCAGGATCATCTCGCGCAGCGACTCCATTTCGCCCCTGCCCCATGCGCCCCAGCAGCCAAAGCCCCAGAACTCCGGGTGGATCTCAAAATAGTAGCACGGCACGGATTCATGTTCCTGCCGTTTACGGCGGAAAAACATCCACATATTGGCGCGGTACAGCGTTTTATCCTTGGTATAGCGTGTATCGCGACGCACACGCGACACCATGCGCGACGGTGTGACGACAAACTGCGCGTCAATTTCCAGCATCGCGGGCGTCATCTGTGCAATCAATTCGTGAAACAGCAAAATCACCTGCCGCTTGATTTCTTCTTTGTGTTCTTCATAAAATTCCTTGCTGTTTTGCAGGCGGTTCAGCTGCAACAGGTCGATACCCGCAGCATTAAAGCCTGTGAATGCCATGAAAACGGGCACCACCTTTCTGTTTATCATTGTACCGCGTTTTTCCGGTGAACGCAACAGGATTTTGCTGTTTCCCGCCGTGAAAACGCAAAATGTTGTGGCTTTGTCTGGTCTACCGGCAGGCGTTCACCTCAACACGCAAAAAAACCGCCCGCGGAAACAGTTCCGCGGGCGGTTCTCATTTTGATTTCAGTCCAACGCGATCTGCGCGGTCAGGCGGTCTTACGTCTCAGGTGCGTACAGAGCCTGCAGGCGCTGCAGATGTGCATAACGCTTGGTGGACTCAACCTCGGATTCGGTGAACAGCTTCTCCGCACGATCCGGGAAGGAACGAGTCAGAGCAGAGTAACGCGCTTCGTTCATCATGAACTTGCGGTAATCCTCCGTCTTGGGCTCCTTGGACTCGAGGATAAACGGATTCTTGCCTTCCTTCGCCAGTTCCGGATTGAAGCGGAACAGGTTCCAGTAACCGCAGTCAACAGCCTTCTTCATCTCAGCCTGGCAGTTGGTCATGCCACCCTTAATGGAGTGCATTTCGCACGGAGCGTAGCCGATGATGAGGGACGGACCATGGTAAGCTTCTGCCTCGGCAATCGCCTTGAGGGTCTGGTTCATATTTGCGCCCATAGCAATCTGAGCAACGTATACATAGCCATAGCTCATTGCGATTTCAGCAAGGCTCTTCTTCTTGGTGGTCTTACCGGAAGCGGCGAACTGTGCAACCGCACCGATGTTGGTCGCCTTGGAAGCCTGACCGCCGGTGTTGGAGTAAACTTCGGTATCGAATACCATTACATTGACATCCTGACCGGAAGCGAGGACATGATCCAAACCGCCAAAGCCGATATCATAAGCCCAGCCGTCGCCACCGAAGATCCAGACGGACTTCTTAGCGAGGTATTCCTTGTGTGCAAGGACTTCCTTGCAAGCGTCGCAGCCAGCCGCCGCACCCTTTTCGAGCTCGGCAACCAGAGCCTTAGCCGGCTCTGCATTGGCAGCGCCATCATCCTTGGTCTCCATGAACTTCGCGATTGCATCCTTGGTTGCAGCCGGAGTCTGCTCCGCAGCAGCCATCTCTTCGAGCTTGGAGATCAGGCGCTCACGGATTGCCAGCTGGCCATAGTACATACCGAGACCGTGCTCTGCGTTGTCCTCGAACAGGCTGTTCGCCCAAGCCGGGCCATGGCCGTCCTTGTCAACGGTGTACGGGCTGGTAGCAGCCGGGCCGCCCCAAATGGACGAACAGCCGGTCGCATTGGAAATATACATACGGTCGCCGCAAACCTGAGTGATCAGGCGGGCATAAGAGGTCTCAGCGCAGCCTGCGCAGGAGCCGGAGAACTCAAGCAGCGGCTTCTTGAACTGGCTGTCCTTGACAGAGTTGACCGAAATCATATCGGCCTTCTCGGCAACCTTGGCTACGCAGTAATCGAACGCATCCTGCTGGGCAGCTTCCTGATCCTGCGGAACCATGGTGAGGGACTTGGTCGGGCACACGCCAACGCACACGCCGCAGCCCATGCAGTCGAGCGGAGAAACGACCATCGTGTACTTGTAGACGCCCTTGCCCTTGCCGGCCTTGATATCGACAATCTTGGTCGATGCCGGAGCAGCAGCAGCCTCTTCCTCGGTCAGCGCGAACGGACGGATGGTCGCGTGCGGGCAGACATAAGCACACTGGTTGCACTGTAC
>CALWEB010000070.1 GCA_944376955.1 uncultured Agathobaculum sp.
GCGCTGTCGTACACCTCGCAGCCCTCTTTTTTATACTCCAGTAGGGCAGGATTGACCAGTGAGCCCGCGTAGACGATCATATCCGCCTGCGCGAGCAAGTGCGCACCGCGCACGGTGATCAGGTCGGGCGCGCCCGAGCCTGCGCCGACAAAATAGATCATGCCTGCCCCTCCTTCACCAGAATGATGGAAAAATACCCGGTCGGGTCGTCGAGCTGGGCAAGGTCGGTGACGATGCGCTCGCCCTCCATGCCGCACCGCTCGACGAGCGCCGCGTTATTCAGCTCCCCACGCGCGGCCAGTTTGTCGCGCACCTCCAAAATCGACTTGCCCGCTTTCATCAGCACGCGGCTTCCGGGTAAATCGAGTGCCGCGTCCAGCCCGTCGTGCGACGCGGGGATGATGTGCAGCATTTCGCCGTCCTCACACAGCGCGCGACCGAGCGCGGCTGCCGCCGCACAAAACGACGGCACACCCGGCACGATCTCGGTCGTGTAGCCACGCGCCTGCACGCGCCGCAGCACATACCAGCAGGTCGAATATACGGTCGGGTCGCCCAGCGTCAGGAATGCCACGGTTTTGCCCGCGTCCAGCTGCGCGCAGATATCGTCCGCCGCACGGTCGTGGCACGCGTCGCGTTTTGCCTTGTCGCGCGTCATGGGCATTTCACAGTGCAGCACGGGCTTGTCCCCGATGTACTGTGCAGCGATGTTCAGCGCGGTCTGCTCCCCCGTCCCCGACTGCGGCACGGCAATGATATCGCTCTCCTCGATCACGCGGATGGCCTTGGCCGTCAGCAGTTCCGGGTTGCCCGGGCCGACGCCCACGCCGTACAAAATTCCTTTGCTCATACCGTCTCCTTTAATTGTTCGCACAGCGCCCGTGCCCCGGACGACTGCGCCAGTATGCCATATTTTCCTGTAAACATCACAAATTCCACGCGTGCTTTGTCACGCAGCCGCAGCGCAAGGCGCTTTTCGATTGCCGCGCCGATACGCGAAAGCACCGCGTCCCGGAGTCCCGCTTGATCCAGCAGGTCGATGCAGGCATCTACCGAAACCGCATCCATCAGTCCTTCGAGCGTGACGCGCCCCGCACCGCACAGAGCCGCGTGTGCGGTGAAGATCTCCTGCCGTCCGTCCACAACCGACGAGTGTGTATTCATCCCGCCCGCGGCCAGTTTGACCAGCTTGCCCGCGTGACCGACCAGCAGGATCTCCGCAAACCCGCGGAACGCGGCATAATCCAGCGTGTCCCCGATGAAATTCGAGCACTTGACCGCCTGTTCTAAATCCAGTCCAAGCGTGTCCCGTGAAAAATCCGCACCGTAGTTGCCCGGACAGAGAAACGCGATGCACTGCCCGGCAGCATACCGGCTGTCGAGTTCCAGCCGGATGGTGTCCACGAGCGCCTTTTCGCTCATCGGTTCGACCACGCCGCTTGTGCCGAGGATGGAAATGCCGCCCACCACGCCAAGATGTTCGTTATACGTCTGTTTGGCGAGTTCCGCCCCGTTTTCCGCCGAAATGATAACCGAAAAGCCGCCCGCATAGCCGGTTTCACGCGCCACACGCTCGAGTGCCGCCGCGATCTGCGCACGCGGGGCGGGGTTGATGGCGGCCTCACCCACCGGAACCGAAAGTCCGGGCTTGGTCACGCGCCCAACGCCCGCACCACCGTCGATCGCAACGCCGCTTTCGGCACGGCGCACAGCAACGAAAATGCGCACGCCGTTGGTCACATCCGGGTCATCGCCCGCGTCCTTGCGCACCGCGCAGACAGCCGCGTCACCGTCCCAGTGCGGCTGCTCAACCGGCAAACGGAAGGTCAGTCCCGCCGGGGTTTGCAAGGCAATTTCGGCAGGGGCGACACCCGTCAACAGCAGCAGCGCCGCCGCCTGTGCCGCTGCTGCCGCGCACGAGCCGGTCGTCCAGCCCCGGCGCAGCACCCGTCCACCCTGATATGTCATCCGCTCCATCGCCATTCGGCGCACCTCCCCGCAGACAGTACGGGGCAGGACGGACTGCAAGCCCGCCCCGCCCGTTTTTCATGGCTCTTTTTGCGCGCCGCGCGCGTTTTCCTGCTTTTTGCGCTCAACAAAACGACCGAGGAAAAACGCAATCACGCCCACGCCCACACCGGTCTGCACGCAGAACAGCAGACTTTCCAGCTCGCCCGGCAACTCGCCGCCGAGCAGCTGCTCCAATACCGGCGTTGTCCACGGCTCATACGCCTCGCCTGTAATCTCTGCAACCTTTTCACTGCCCGCGTCATCCGAACCGCCGAAGTCCGCGCCGCGCAAGGCAAGCACAGGCGTCACGATCAGCACCACGCAAAGCAACAGCAGTGCAATCACCAGCGCCCGGTCCTTTTTGGTCATATGCCCGCCTCCTCAAATCCGACGGCGCGCAGCTCGGGCTGCGCATAGGCTTCCAGTGCAATCATAATGATCACCGTCAACACGCCTTCCAATACCGCAAGCGGCAGTTGCGTCGGCGCGAACACACCGAGAAATTCGACGAGCGAACCCGTAACGCCGCCCGTTGCGGACGGGTAAGCCACGGCCAGCTGCACGCTCGTCACGCAATAGGTGACCAAATCTCCTAGCGCCGCTGCCAAAAAAACCGAAGCCTTTTTGTTCACCTTGCATCGAAGGCACAGCCTGTAAATCCCAAACGAAACGAACGGCCCCGCAACCGCCATGGAAAAGGTGTTGGCGCCCAGCGTGGTCAGTCCACCGTGCGCAAGCAAAATTGCCTGAAACAGCAGTACGATCACACCCAAGATGGACACCGCGCTCGGCCCGAACAAGATCGCGCCCAATCCCGTGCCGGTCATGTGCGAACACGAGCCGGTTACCGACGGGATCTTGAGCGACGAGATTACGAAGATAAACGCGCCCGCCATCGCAATGAGCGTCACCGCACGCCGATCGCGCGCAACGGCTTTTTTGAGCGAGAAATACCCCGCCAGCAGAAACGGCAGCGCGATCACGCCCCACAGGATGCACATGGACGGGGGCAGAAAGCCCTCCATGATGTGCATGGCCCCCGCCGCCGGCACTCCGCCGCATAAAAGCGCGGCACAGGCGGTCAACTGAACCAGTTTTCGTTGTTTTTTTGTAATATTTTCTCCTTTCCCGCGAAAACTTGCGGATACAAAAACACGCCGTGCCCCGATGCTTCCCACGCATCAGGCCGGCGCGAAGCGCCCGCCTCCCCCTTTGCCGGAGAGCCGGGCTGACGCACAACCGGCCATCGCTCGTAGCCGTATGCGCTTCCATCCCAAAAGGCAGGTATTCTGGCTTGGGCGTCCTTGCACACAGCCGGTCTTCCCGGGTTTTTCAGCCCAGTGACTCGTTCGGCGGCGCACTCTTCCCTTACAGCGGCGGGACCGCAGAGGATTTACACCTCTTTCCCTATTCTCCTGCCGGAGAAAATGGCAGGCACCTGTTGGTATCCGGACGCAGCGCGCCCGGAAGAAGCAGTTTCATTATAGCATGTGGAGAATGGCTCTGCAAGGCGGATGCTTACTTTTCGCCCAGCAACCGTTCTAGCCCCTCCACCGTTGGCGGGCAGGACTCGTCGCGCGGCACCAAGCCACGCGTGCGTAGCGCATCCCACACCTCCATCAGCAGCGGGCAGCGCAGATGCGCCTGCCGCAGCACCGCCGCGTCACCGAACACCGCCTGCGGCGTTCCATCGGCAAGGATCTTTCCATCCGCGAACACCACCGCACGCGTCGCCCACCGGAAGGCAAAATCCATGTCGTGCGTGGAAATCAGGAGCGTGCGCCCCTCATCCGACAGCCGGGCGAGCACGCGCTCGAGTCGCTCCTCCCCCGCAGGGTCGAACGATGCGGCAGGCTCATCCAGCAGGATGATCTCACTTTCCATCGCCAAGATGTCCGCAATCGACACCCGTTTTTTCTCTCCGCCGGACAGGTCGTGCGGCGGACGCGCACGAAGCGGCTGCAAGTCCATGTAGTCCAGCGCGTGCTCCACGCGTCGGGCGACTTCCTCCCGCGGCAGGCGCAGGTTCATCGGCCCAAAAGACACTTCGGCGGCGACCGTCGAGGCGATGATCTGATCGTCCGCATTCTGGAACACGATCCCGACCCGCTCGCACAGCGTTTTGCGGGTCTTGCGGTCCACCCGTTTGCCATCCAGAACGATTTCGCCGCCCTCTGGCGTCAGCACCCCGTTGAGGCACAGGAAGAAAGTAGACTTTCCCG
>CALWEB010000071.1 GCA_944376955.1 uncultured Agathobaculum sp.
AGGCGATTCAGGTAGACGGTGTGGATGCCACGGTTGATACGGTCAAGAGCGGCGACTACAAGCTGTCCCGTCCGTTCAACATTGCCACCAAGGGCGAGCCGACCGGCGTTGCGAAGGATTTCATCAATTTTATTATGAGTGCAGACGGTCAGGCGATCGTTGAGGAAGAAGGCTACATCAAGGTAAATGATGAGGCGGAAGCCTTCACGACCGATGGCTCGGAGGGTCAGATCGCGGTTGGCGGTTCGTCCTCGGTTTCCCCGGTGATGGAAAAGCTGATCGAGGCGTACAAGGCTGTGAACCCGAAGGCACAGATTGACCTGCAGACCTCGGACTCCACTTCTGGTATGACCGGCGCAATGGACGGCACGTTTGCCATCGGCATGGCTTCCCGTGAGCTGAAGGATGAGGAAAAGGCAGAACTGACGCCTACTTCTATCGCACTGGACGGCATCGCGGTTGTTGTGAACCCGGCCAACAGCGTCAGCGACCTGACCATGGATCAGATCAAGAGCATCTACACCGGCGAGACCACCGACTGGGCCGACGTAGCCGCGTAAGAAATAACCAAACACGGGAAGGCAGGGCGAAATCCGTTTCGCCCTTTCCCACTGTCTATGGGGTGAAAACATGAACGAATCCGCAACCCGGCAGAAGGGCGACATGAAAAACCTGCTCGAAAAGGTGATGCACGGCGTGTTTTTTGTCTGCGCGCTCGCGTCCATTCTTGCGGTAGCCCTGATCTGCGTTTTCCTGTTTGCCAACGGCATCCCCGCCATCCGCGAGATCGGCGTGCTGGACTTCCTGACCGGCACGACCTGGAAGCCGGGCAATGATATCTACGGCATCCTGCCGATGATCGTCGGCAGCATTTACATCACAGCGGGCGCAATCGTCATCGGCGTGCCGATCGGCTTGCTGACCGCAATCTTCATGGCGTTTTACTGCCCGAAGCGCATCTACGGCGTGCTCAAGCCCTGCACCGAGCTGTTGGCGGGCATCCCGTCCATCGTATACGGCTTTTTCGGTATGGTGGTGATCGCGCCGGTGGTACTCGATGTGGCGAAATTTTTCGGCTCGAAGATCTCCTCTGGTTCCACCATCCTGTCCGCGTCCATCCTGCTGGGCATCATGATTCTGCCGACTATCATCGGCGTATCCGAGGCCGCGCTGCGCGCGGTGCCGAACGCGTATTATGAGGGCGCGGTCGCCATGGGTGCCACGCATGAACGCGCGATTTTCTCGGTCATGCTGCCGGCGGCAAAATCCGGCGTGCTGGCCGGTATCGTGCTGGGCATCGGCCGCGCGATCGGTGAGACGATGGCGGTTATCATGGTTGCCGGCAATCAGCCGCGCCTGACGGGCAGCCTGCTCAAGGGCATCCGCACGATGACAGCTAACATCGTCATTGAAATGGGCTACGCAACCGGCCTGCACCGCGATGCGCTGATCGCCACGGGTGTGGTGCTGTTCGTGTTTATTTTGCTCATCAATCTCACCTTCTCGGTGCTGAAAAGGAGGAAGGACGCATGACAACCGAAGCGACAACGGCTGCAAAAAAGAATACGGCAGCTGCCGCCAAGGAAAAGCCGCAGCGCGCGTATGGCCGCGGCAAAGCGCGCCTGCAAAAAGGGCTGGTGTACGGCGCGGCGATCCTTACCTTTGCCGTACTGCTGTTCCTGATCGCGTATATCCTGATCAACGGCGTGCCGCATCTCAAGCCCTCCTTATTTGAGTGGACGTATAATTCGGACAATGTTTCCATGATGCCGGCCATCATCACGCCCGTGGAGATGACCCTGCTGGCGTTGCTGTTGGCGGTGCCGCTCGGCCTGTTCACTGCGGTATACCTGAACGAATATGCCTCCCGCGGCAACAAACTGGTGAACGTTATCCGCATCACCACCGAGACACTGTCCGGCATCCCGTCGATTGTGTATGGCCTGTTCGGTATGCTGTTCTTTGTCACCCAGCTGCACTGGGGCTACTCGCTGCTGGCAGGCGCGATGACGCTGGCAATTATGATCCTGCCGCTCATCATGCGCACGGCGGAAGAGGCACTCATCTCGGTGCCGGACACCTACCGCGAAGGCTCATTCGGTCTGGGCGCAGGCCGTCTGCGCACGGTGTTCCGCATCGTGCTGCCCAGCGCGATGCCGGGTATCCTGTCCGGCATCATTCTGGCGATCGGCCGCATCGTGGGCGAAACCGCGGCGCTGATCTTCACCGCCGGTACCATGGCGCAGATCCCGGGGCTGTTCCAGTCCGGCCGTACGCTTGCCATTCACATGTATGTGCTGTCCGGTGAGGGCCTAAATATGAACGAAGCCTATGCCACCGCAGTGGTTCTGCTGGTTGTGGTGCTGCTGATGAATGCGATTTCGGCCCTTGTTGCCAAAAAGCTGACCAAAAAGTAATCGGAGGAAGCTATGGAGCAGAATAAAATTGAGATCCGGGACATGAACCTCTATTACGGGGACTTCCATGCCCTGCATGATATTGATCTGGACATCAAAGCAAATGAAATCACCGCGTTCATCGGCCCGTCTGGCTGCGGCAAGTCCACCCTGCTGCGTTCGCTCAACCGTATGAACGATCTGGTAGAGGGCTGCAAGATCACGGGTGATATCCGGCTGGACGGCGAGGACATCTATCACGACTGCGACGTGAATCTGTTGCGCCGCCGTGTTGGTATGGTGTTCCAGAAGCCCAACCCGTTCCCGATGTCCATTTACGATAACATTGCCTACGGCCCGCGTACGCATGGCATCAAGAGCCGCGTCAAGCTCGACGAAATTGTTGAGACCTCGCTGCGTCATGCCGCGATTTGGGATGAAACCAAGGACTGCCTGAAAAAGTCCGCGCTGTCCATGTCGGGCGGTCAGCAGCAGCGTATTTGCATTGCCCGCGCACTTGCGGCCGACCCGGAAGTGCTGCTGATGGACGAGCCGACCTCGGCACTCGACCCGATCTCGACCGCTAAGATCGAAGACCTTGTTTTGGAACTGAAAAAAGATTATACTATCGTTATGGTCACGCACAACATGCAGCAGGCCACCCGCGTATCCGATACAACCGCGTTTTTCCTGCTCGGCGACATGATTGAGGTGGGGGACACCGAGAAGCTGTTCTCCATGCCGCGGGATAAGCGCACCGAGGATTACATTACGGGGAGGTTTGGCTGATGAGAAACCGTTTTGATTCCCAGCTTTTGGAGCTGAACAACGAGCTGATTGCCATGGGCGCGCTGTGCGAAAACGCGATTGCAAGCTCGGTCAAGGCGCTGCTCGGCGGCGATACCAAGCTGGCTGCGTCCGCCATCCGCATTGATCAGGAGATCGACCGCAAGGAACGCGAAATCGAGTCCATGTGCCTCAAACTCCTGCTCCAGCAGCAGCCGGTTGCCAGTGACCTGCGCCTGATTTCGTCCGTTCTGAAGATGATCACGGACATCGAGCGCATCGGTGACCAGGCGAGCGACATCGCGGAGATCGTCACCTACCTTTCCGGCGCGTGCGGCCACAATGCGCATATCGAGCAGATGGCGCAGGCGACCATCAAGATGGTCACCGACAGTCTGGATGCGTTTGTGCGCCGTGACCTGACACTTGCGTGGAGCGTCATCGAGTACGATGACGTGGTTGATAACCTGTTTTCGGAGTGCAAGCAGGATCTGATCGCGGAGATCGCGCAGAACGCGGGCGACGGCGAACGCGTGCTGGATATCCTGATGATCGCCAAGTATTTGGAGCGAATCGGGGATCACGCGACCAACATTGCCGAGTGGGTGGAGTTTTCCATCACCGGCACGCACAAGACACCGGTCAACTGAAACCGGGCATAAAAGGTTTGGAAATGGCTGCCTTGGGCAGTTTTGAGGAGGAAACGCAATGATCTATTGCGTGGAGGACGATGCAGGCATTCGGGAACTGGTCGTCTATACGTTGCAAAACACGGGCATGGAAGCCCAAGGGCTGGGGGACGGCGACGCGCTGTTTGCAGCGCTGCGCGAGACAAAGCCACAGCTGATCCTGCTGGATATCATGCTGCCGGGGGAGGATGGCATCAGTATCCTGCGACGGCTGCGCGGGGCGCAGGAGACAGCGGACATCCCGGTCATCCTGCTGACGGCGAAAAACACCGAGTACGACAAGGTGGTTGGTCTGGACAGCGGCGCGGATGATTATGTTGCCAAGCCCTTCGGCATGATGGAACTGGTGGCGCGCATCCGCGCGGTGCTGCGCCGCACGCACGCCGGGCCGGATCATAGCGCGGAGTCCCGCCTGCTGGTGGCAGGGGAAATCTGCGTGGATGAACGCGCACACAGTGTGTTTGTCGGGGAGCGTGAGGTGCAGCTGACGCTCAAGGAGTATCAGCTGCTGTGCCTGTTGATGAAAAATCGCGGCGCGGTACTGACGCGTGATGTACTGCTCGAAAACATCTGGGGCTATGGCAATGAAAGCGAAACCAGAACGGTGGATGTACACATCCGCACCCTGCGGCAAAAGCTGGGTACGGCGGGCGCGATGATCGAAACCGTGCGTGGCGTCGGCTACCGCATGGGGGAACACGCATGAGAAAACGCGTTTTCGGCAGTATTTTCCTGACCGCGCTGGTCACGCTGGTCGTGACGGTGTCGCTGCTGCTGGTGGCGGTGCACTCCGGTCTGTCCAGCGACCTGCGGGACCGGCTGAGCGAGGAGTGCAGCCACATTGCCTACGCGATGGAGACGCAGGACAAACAGGCGCTGGCACGGATCGGCAGCGTGTATGCCGACCGCATCACGCTGGTAGCCGCGGACGGCACGGTGCTGTATGACAACAAGGGTGACGCGGCGCAAATGGAAAACCATGCGTCGCGCCCGGAGATTGCCGCGGCGCTGGAAAAGGGCGTGGGTGAGTCCAGCCGACTGTCGGACATGCTGGCTGAGCAGACGTATTATTATGCAATCCGTCTGGCAGATGGTACGGTGCTGCGCGTCTCCTCTACAGCAGACAGCGCCTTCGGCGCATTGTCCGGCGCCTCGCCGTGGATTGTTCTAGTCGTGCTGTTGGCACTGTTGGTGGCGGCGCTGCTGGCAAGCTGGCTGACGCACGTGTTTTTGGCACCCATCGTGGCGCTTGACCTGCATGAGCCGCTCAAAAACGACGCGTATGATGAACTGTCACCCTTGCTGCACCGGATGGATAAGCAGAACCGCAAAATTGCGTCCCAGTTGGACGAACTCAAGCGGCGGCAGGCGGAATTTGACGATATCACCGCCCGGATGGACGAGGGGCTGGTGCTGTTTTCCGCCGCGGGCGATATTCTGTTTGCCAACC
>CALWEB010000072.1 GCA_944376955.1 uncultured Agathobaculum sp.
GCAGGTAGAGAAAACCGCCGCACTCGGCAATCGTCGGCAGGCCACCCAGTACCGCGGCGCGGATGCTGTCCCGCATGGTGCGGTTAGCCGACAACTGCGCCGCGTACACCTCGGGATACCCGCCACCCAGATACAGACCGTCAATCCCTTCCGGCAGTTTTTCATCGTCCAGTGGGGAAAACGGCACAAGCGTTGCGCCAAGCGCACGCAGCACATCGAAGTTGTCCGCGTAGTAAAAGCAGAATGCCTTATCCCGCGCGACCGCGATGCGCACCGGCTTGTCCACCACCGGCATCAGCGGCGCGCTTTCGTCCGCCAGGGGCGGCGCGGTGCGCGCCAGCGCGAGCAGACCGTCGAGGTCCAGCCCGGTTTCCGCCGCGTCAGCCAGTCGGTCGAGCTTGTCCGATAAGTCCCCGATCTCGGCAGCTGTCACCAGCCCCAAGTGCCGGTCGGGAATCTCGGCCTCCGGCACGGGCGGCAAGAAACCGAACACCGGCAGCCCCGCTCGTTCCACGATCGCACGGTAAAACGGGTACATCGCCGCGGAAACGCCATTCAAAATCACGCCCGCGAGCGTGTTGGGCGCAAAGTCGCGAAAACCCTTGATCTCGGCCGCGAGCGACAACGATTGCCCGCGCGGCCGCACGATCAGCACAGCGGGCATGTCGGTCGCGCGCGCAAGGTGCGCCGCGGAAGCCGTGTCGGTATTACCGGATATGCCGTCGTAAAACCCCATCACGCCCTCAATGATGCCAACGCCGCCCGCCGGAACATGTCGCGCAAGCTGTCCGCGCACCTCGGTTTCGTCAACAAAAAACAGGTCGAGGTTACGGCTGGGCACGCCGAGCGCTTCGGTATGGAACATGGGGTCGATGTAGTCCGACCCGCACTTGAAGGCTGCAAGCGGCACACCGCGGCGCTGCAAGGCGCGCAGCAGCGCGGTCGTAACCGTCGTTTTGCCGCAGCCCGAGCCGGTACCCGCCAGCAACAGACGGGGCGCCTTATTCTGCATCTTGTCCGCCTCCCGACAGAAGAAAAACCGGATTGAGCGCGGTCAACATGGTGTACGGCCCGACCGCCTTGCCGCGCGTCGCCGCCAGCTGCGAGACTTCGATATTTGCAAAACCGAGTTCCGTCAGCGCGCGACGCGCTTCCTCCAACGTTTCCAACGCGATTGCGGTCACCACCACGCGCACGGCGGGGTTTTTGGCCTTCGCCAGTTCCAAAATGTGACGTAATTCGCCGCCGCTGCCGCCGACGAACACACAGTCCGGCGCGGGCAGCGTTTCGAGCGCTTCAGGGGCGCGTCCGGCAACGATCTGCACGTTATACCCGCCCAGCTTGCGGCGGTTTTCCGCGAGCAGATCGAGCGCGTCCGGCTTGCACTCGACCGCATACACCACGCCGTCACATGCGCGCCGCGCAAGTTCGAGCGTCATCGCACCCGTGCCCGCGCCTACGTCCCAAACTGTGTCACCCGGCTGCACGGACAACCTGCCGCACGCCGTCCAACGCACTTCCTCCTTGGTCATCGGCACCTTGGCGCGCGTGAACATCGCGTCGCGTAGCGGTTCGGCAGCGTTTACCGCGTCCGGGTTCTCGATCAGCAGCACCGCCAGGTCACCGCAGGACTGCGCGGCCAGCTCTGCCGCCGTGCCGTACACGATACGTTCGGTTTCCATGCCGAGGTTTTCGCCCAAATGGACGGTCAGACCGCCAAGACCCGCGTCCGTCAGCGCGCGGCACACAGTCTGCGCATTCTGCGCCCCACCGGTCAGCACGAACACCTTTTTGTGATAGCTGACTGCGCCGAGAATGCTGCCCGCGCGCCCGTGCAGGCTGCGCACACATACATCGTCGTAGGGAACGCCCACCTTCGCACAGAAATATTGCAGGCTGGACAGGCCGCAGACGAGCCGCACCTCGCCGTGCGGCGCAAGCTGCGCGCACAGCCGTGCCGCCGCACTGAAAAAGCCCACATCGCCCGACACCAGTACAGCGACCGTGCCGCCCTCGGCCTGCACTGCCCGCGCGGCAAGTTCCCCAAAGGGGCAAACCATTGCCCGCGGATGCAGCGCCGCCAGCCGAGCGGTAGCCAGCACCGCGTCAGCCGTGTCGAGCGCACGACGTGCTTCGCCGGTCAGCGTGTCCGGTGTGCCCATCCCCGCGCCGATGATAATGAAGATCCGGGACATATTGTCCTCCCTTTCCATAGAAACCATATCGGTTTCTTCCCTCTTGTGCGCCCGCTGCGCAGGCGGAATTTCCTCCGCTTTGGAAAAGCGCCTGCCCCTCGGCACAGGCCAACTTCCTTACACTAGCGCCAGCGCTTCCTCCGCTGCCTGTGCGGTAAACTGCAAATCCTTCTGCGTGTGCGCAGACGAGACGAACATGGCCTCAAACTGGCTGGGCGCCAGATACACGCCGCGTAATAACATCTCATTAAAATACTTTGCGTATTTCTTCGTGTCGCTCGTCTTAGCAGCGGCAAAGCAGTCTACGGGCGTGTCGGTAAAGTACGGACACAGGAGTGAGCCAACCTGATTGACCTGCAAATCCACGCCGTGCTTTTCCGCAGCCGCGCGCAAGTGGTTAGCCAGATACTGCGCCGAAGTCTCCATAACGGTGTAAATCTCCGGATGATCGGTCAGGATTTGCAGCTGCGCGAGTCCTGCCGCCATCGCGACCGGGTTACCCGAGAGCGTCCCTGCCTGATAGACCGGCCCGCACGGCGCGACCTGCTCCATGAGCGCACGGCTGCCCGCATATGCACCGACCGGCATCCCGCCGCCGATGATCTTTCCAAAGGTGACGAGGTCGGCGCGCACGCCGAAATACTCCTGCGCGCCGCCCGCCGCAAGCCGAAAGCCCGTGATAACCTCGTCCAAGATCAGCAGCGCACCGTGCTTGTCACATAAGCGCCGCAGCCCCTGCAAAAAGCCATCCTTGGGCGGCACCACGCCCATGTTCGCCGCAACCGGCTCGACGATGACCGCCGCGACCTCGCCCGGGTTCGCGTCCAGCAAGCGCTCGACCGAGGCAAGGTCGTTATACTGCGCCATCAGCGTGTCGCGCGCTGCGCCCTTTGTCACGCCCTTGGAATCCGGCTCGCCCTGCGTGAGCGCGCCCGACCCCGCGCCAACCAGCATCGCGTCCGAATGACCGTGGTAACAGCCCTCAAACTTGATGATCTTGTCACGCCCGGTTGCGCCGCGCGCCAGCCGCAGCGCACTCATGACCGCCTCGGTGCCGCTGTTTACCATGCGCACCATCTCGATGTTCGGCACCATGGAAACCATCTTTTCCGCCATCTCGACCTCCAGTGCGGTCGGCGCGCCGAACGACAGACCGTTCACCATACGGTCATACACGGCTTTCAGGATGTCCGGATGGCTGTGACCGAGTACCATCGGCCCCCACGAGCCGACGTAGTCGATGTACTCCAGTCCGTCCTCATCGAGGATGTGACTGCCGAGACCCTTGACGATAAAACGCGGCTTGCCGCCCACCGCGCGAAACGCGCGCACCGGCGAGTTGACCCCACCGGGCAGTACCTTGACCGCGCGCTCGAAAAGCTGCTCCGATCTGGTCATCAGCCGATGTCCCCCTTCCGAATCGCATCCGCGAGTTCGCAAGCGTAATAGGTGATCAGGATATCCGCGCCCGCGCGGAAGATGGACACCGCTGACTCGCACATCACGCCATATTCATCAATCAGCCCGGCTTTCGCTGCCGCCTTGATCATCGCGTATTCACCTGACACGGCGTACGCCGCGACCGGCAGTTCAAACCGCTGCTTGCACTGATAGACCAGATCGAGGTACGCCAGCGCGGGCTTGATCATCAGGATATCTGCCCCCTCCGCGACGTCCAGCGCGCACTCACGCATCGCCTCACGGCCGTTGTGCGGGTCCATCTGGTAGGAGCGGCGGTCACCGAAGGACGGTGCCGAACCCGCCGCATCGCGGAACGGGCCGTAAAAGGTCGAAGCGTATTTCGCGGCGTAGGACATGATCGGCATATTCGTAAAACCGTTCTGGTCGAGCGCACCGCGGATGGCAGCAACGCGGCCGTCCATCATATCCGAAGGCGCTACCATATCCGCGCCTGCCTGCGCGTGGCTGACGGCGATCTCTGCCAGCCGCACGAGCGTCTGGTCGTTATCGACATCACAGCCGCACAGAATGCCGCAGTGGCCGTGGCTGGTGTATTCGCACATGCACACATCGGTGATGACATACATCTCCGGGGCAAGCTCCTTGATCTTG
>CALWEB010000073.1 GCA_944376955.1 uncultured Agathobaculum sp.
GGGGGTATTGGATACCCCCCATAAACGTTTACGCGTTTTCCGCCGCGAACTTCTTCATAAAGTCGATCAGGTACTCTACGCCCTCGATCGGCATCGCGTTGTAGATGGACGCGCGCATGCCGCCAACCGAACGGTGGCCCTTCAGGTTGCTCATGCCTGCCGCCGCGGATTCCTTGGCAAATTTCGCGTCCAGCTCGTCGTTGCCGGTGCGGAAGGTGACGTTCATGTGGCTGCGGGATGCCTTCTCGGCAACCGCCTTGTAGAAGTCCTGCCCGTCGAGATAGTCATACAGCAGGCTCGAGCGCTTCTCGGCGCGCTCCTGCATCGCCTTGACGCCGCCCATCTGCTCGACCCACTCGAGCACGAGACCGAGCACATAGATGCCGTACGTGGGGGGCGTGTTGTACATGGATTCCTTATCGGCCATGGTTTTCCAGTCGAGCATGACCGGATACTTTTCAAGCGGGTAGTTACCCAGCAGATCCTCGCGCACGATGACCACGGTTACGCCTGCGGGGCCCATGTTCTTCTGCGCGCCCGCGTAGATCACGCCGTACTTGGATACGTCCACGGGCTTGGAGAGGATGTTCGAGGACATATCGGCCACCAGCGGCACGCCCGCCGGGGTTTCGGGGTCATACTGGTACTCGGTACCGTAGATGGTGTTGTTGGCGCAGATGTAGAAGTAATCCGCGTCCGGGCGGATATCCAGCTCCGCCTGCGTCGGCACGCGGTCGAAGTTGCCCTCCTTGGAGGAGAACGCCACATGGATATCACCGAACTTGACGGCTTCCTTGTATGCGTTGTTGGCAAAGTTGCCGGTGATGGCATAGTCCGCTTTACCGGTTTTCATCAGGTTCATCGGGATGGCCGCGAACTGGGTCGTCGCGCCACCCTGAAGGAACAGAACCTTGTAATTGTCCGGGATGGACAGCACGCGGCGCATCGCCGCCTCGGTCTCCTTGATGATCGCATCGTATACCTTAGATCGGTGACTCATCTCCATGACGGACATGCCGGAACCCTTGTAACTCAGCATTTCGGATGCACAGCGCTCGAGTACGGGCACCGGAAGCATAGAGGGGCCTGCGGAGAAATTGTAGATACGATTGTCAGCCATAGTGATAGTTACCTGCCTTTCAATAATCAGCGTGCTATTCCATATAGGAACGCAATATCCATTATAATATAAGGGCATAGGTTTTACTACGGGAAATTAAACCAAAATTCCGCCGGAAAAAGACGAATGTCTGCACATTATGGACAGATATGACAGCATTGATCCTGCGCACCCGATTGCAAGCGCTTTGCCGGATGTGGTATACTAAATAAATTATATGAATGATTACAGATGAAAACGCGCGCGGTTTTTGCACAGCTTTGTGGATAAAACCGCCGGCGCGACGCGAAAGGAGAGGATGGCCATGTTCCGACGCCGTCAGCCGAGCCAGCGCAGCCAGCTCAGCCACCGGCAGATCAACCGCCTGCTGCCGTTCACCAATGCGCCGCTGTTCCATGCGCTGCAGCTGCTCGCCACGGGCGATTCCGCGCGCTTCCACATGCCCGGCCATAAAGGGGAGCCGCTGTTCAACAGCTATGCCGAGGTGTTCGCCATCGACTTTACCGAAACCTACGGCACGGGTAACCTCTATCTGGGCGATGGCCCGATCCGCGATGCGGAGGTTGCTGCGGCGCGGTATTTCGGCGCGTCCGACTGCTTTTTCCTGACCGGCGGTTCGACGCAGGGCATTCTTGCGATGCTGGCGACTGCGGTTGGGCGCGGCGGTGCGGTGCTGCTCGACCGGGAATGCCACAAATCGGTCTGTCATGCCTGTGCGCTGCTGGATATCACGCCGTATTTTCTCTCCGCGCCGCTTCTCGAGCCGTTTGGCATCTCGGGTACGCTTGCTCCCGCGGCAGCGGAGCAGGTGCTGGTCGATCATCCCGAGATCCGCGCGGTGCTGATCACCTCCCCCACCTATTACGGGGTGCGGCGCGCCATTTCGGCTTTTGCCGACCTGTGCCGCGCTTACGGTAAGCAGCTGCTGGTGGACGCGGCGCACGGGGCGCACTTCCCTGCCGTCGGCCTTGCCACACCGGTGGCCGAGGGCGCGGATCTGGCGGTGCTGTCCATCCACAAGACGCTGCCCTGTCTTGGGCAGGGTGCGGTGGTTTTGAGCGAACAAGGGGTGGACAAGCGCGCATTGCGCGAAAATACCGCCCTGTTCGGTACGTCCAGCCCGTCCTACCCGATTATGGCGTCGATTGACCTTGCCCGTGCCTACACTGAGGGGCCGGGTCGCGCCGCTTACCGCCGTGCTGCCGAAACCTGCGGCGAGCTGCGGGAATACGTGCTGCGGCGCACGGGTTTTACCCCGCTGACCATGGAGGATTATCCCGCGCTCGACCCTTGCCGCCTGACCGTATGCACCGCAGGCACGGACGTGACCGGCCACCGGCTGGCCGATATGCTGTGGAGCGAGTACGGCGTGGCCTGCGAGATGGCGGATGACCGCAATGTGGTGTTCATCCTGACCTGTGCGGACTCCGGCACAGCGCTGTACCGGCTGCGGCGCGGGCTGCGCCGCATTTCGCACCGGCGGCATGAGACGCTGCTGCCTCCTCCTGCCACCCCCTTCCCACCTGCCGAGCGGATGATGTCTGTGCGGGATGCGTGGTTTGCCAAAACCGGCCGCGTTGCACCCGCTGCTGCCGAAGGGTTGGTGTGTGCCCGTCCGGTTACGCCTTATCCGCCGGGCGTGCCGCTGCTGTGGCCGGGGGAGAAAATTACCCGTGCGCACATTGAACTTATCCGAGAAAGATGGTACAATGAGATCAGCGAGATCACGGTCGTGATCGGCTGATTTACCTCAAAGGAGGATTTTTTCTATGAAAATGGTACTTGCGATCATCAATTATGATGATGCTCAGGACGTTATCAATAACCTGATGAAGGCTGGCTTCCAGATCACCAAGCTGGCGACAACGGGCGGCTTCCTCAAGGCCGGCAACGTCACCATCCTGATCGGTCTGGACGAGTCCAAGCTGGACGAATGTTTCGACATCATCCGCGAGCATTCTTCCTCGCGCAAGCAGATCATCCCCACCACTGCCGAGCTGGGCATGGGCTTTTTCCCGTCCACGCCGGTGCAGGTGGAGGTCGGCGGCGCGACTGTGTTCGTGCTGAACGTCGAGCGCTTTGAAAAGCTTTGATTTCCTTTGACGCACTGCCGGGCAATGCGCCCCTGAAAAACGCGTTGCAAAAGGCGCTGGCGGATCGTTTCCCGCAGGCGGTGCTGCTCTCGGGGGACGATTCCGCTGCGCTGGCCGCGTGGTCGGACGTGTTGGCCGCCGGCATCCTGTGCGAGGGCGCAGGGCCGCGCCCATGCGGCACGTGTCTGTCCTGCCGCAAGGTGGAACAGGGCGTACACCCCGACCTGACCGTGATCGACGAGGGGGAAAACGAACTCAAAGTCGATCTGGCGCGCCGCCTCAAGGCGGAAAACGCCATCATTCCGAACGATGGCGCGCGCCGCGTGACCGTAATCCGGCACGCACACAACCTAAACCCGATGGCGCAGAACGCGCTGCTCAAAGAGCTGGAGGAGCCGCCGGCCTATGCCTTTTTTGTGCTGACTGCCGAGCAGCCGGACACGCTTTTGCAGACCGTGCGTTCGCGCTGCACCAAATTCGCGCTTGTCCCGCAGGACGGGGTCGCGCCGGACGATGGAGAAACCGCCGCGCTGCTTGCCCCCTATCTGGAAGCGCTCGCCGGACGGCGCGAGGACCGGATGATGCTGGCCGCGCTCGCGCTGGAAAAGACACCGCGCCGCGCACTGCTGGGCGTCATCGGCGTGCTGCAAGGCGCGCTGCGCGATGCCATCTTTGCCGCCAAGGGGCTGCCGCAGCCGCCGGTCGAAGGCGCGCTGCGCACGCAGACACAGGCGCTGGCCCGCACGGTGAGCGCCGCACGGCTGCTCGACCTGTATGACTTTCTGGGCGTACTGACCGACCGTATCTCCCGCAATGCCGCGGCGGCGGCCGTGACCTGTGCGCTGACGAGCGATGCTTACCGCATCTGCTTTTTATAACGTAGGAGGATCAGTTTTTGACGACGATTATTGGAGTCCGCTTCAAAGCGGGCGGAAAAATGTATTATTTCGACCCGCAGGACATTCAGGTTTCCGCGGGCGAGGACGTGATCGTGGAGACTGCGCGCGGGCTGGAATACGGCGAGTGTGTGCAGGGCAACACGGACGTGCCCGACCAGACGGTGGTTCAGCCGCTCAAACGCATGGTGCGCGTGGCGACCGAGGCGGACAAAAAGACGCTGGCACGCAACAAAAAGCGAGCGGACGATGCGTTTATCATCTGCAAGCGCAAGATTGAGGAACGCGGGCTGGAAATGAATCTGGTGACGGCCGAATGCACGTTCGACATGAACAAAATGATGTTTTACTTCACCGCAGACGGCCGCGTGGACTTCCGAGAGCTGGTCAAGGATCTGGCCAGCGTGTTCCGCACGCGCATCGAGCTGCGCCAGATCGGCGTGCGCGATGAAGCGAAGATGATCGGCGGTCTGGGCACCTGTGGACGCGAGCTGTGTTGCTGCTCGTATCTGGAGGATTTCCATCCGGTTTCGATCAATATGGCAAAGGATCAGAATTTGTCGCTTAACCCCGCGAAAATTTCTGGTGTGTGCGGCCGTCTGATGTGCTGTCTGAAATATGAACACGAGGCCTATGCCGAGCTGCAAAAGGTGACCCCCAAGCAGGGCAGCGTGGTTGACACGCCCGAAGGGCGCGGCAAGGTGATCACGACCCAGATGCTGCGCGGCACTTGCAAGGTGCAGCTGGACGACAGCCCTGAGCATTCGCTGACCGAATTCCAGTGTACGGACTGCTGCGTGGTCAAGGGTGCGTGCCGCAACCGGCAGAATGCCGCGGCCATGGCCGAGGAGCGCCGCCGCATGGAGCAGGAAGCCGCCAAACAGCAGAAGCAGCAGGTCGCTGCCGACGGGCAGGCGCCCGATGAAGCGCAGGGCGAGCCGCCCGCGGAGGACGGCGCTGCAGAAGGCGCGCCGCGCCGCCGCCGCCGTCGGGGTGGACGCCGCCGCCGCAAACCGCAGGGTGCGGAAGGCGCAGAAGGCGCACCGGTGCAGGAAAATGCACCGGACGGACAGGAATAACCGCGGTGCGATTTTCCAAAAGAATAAAACCACGGATGCAGTTTGATCTGCGTCCGTGGTTTTTTGTTGGGGAAACAGGGGTCAGTGCTTGCGTTCTTCGGAAGTATCCTGTGCGCGGAAGGCAAAAAAACGCTGCCCCAGATAGTTAAAGCCGGTGAACAGGCACATGCCGACCAGCATGGATACATTGTCCCGCATGGCGGCGGATGCACCGGACAGGGCGGCGATGCACAGCGGTTTTGCAATGCCGTAGGCCAACAGATAGCATACGGCAATGTTGAGTGCAAAGCGCACCACCTCCCCGGCGCTTTTCTCCCGGCTGCCGAAGGTGAAATATTTGTTGAGGAAAAAACTCAGGATGCTGGTCAGGATATAGTTGGCCGCGCTGGACACCCAGTAAGAGCAATGCGCGAGATTATACAGCCCGAACATGATCGCTGTGCCAACCAGCGTGTTAATCACGCCGACCAGCAGGAACTTGGCAAGTTTTCGGTCAATTAGGCCGCGCAGCCGGCTCATTGTATTCCCTCCTCGGTTTCACGCACCAGATAGACCGGGCGGTGTTTGGTTTCCAGATAGGTTTTGGCCAGATACTGCCCGGAAATACCGATGCACAAAAGCTGCACGCCGCCGAGGAACAGAATGACGCACATCATACTCGGCCAACCGCCGACCGGGTCACCGAAGGCCAGCGTCTTGACCAGAACGATGATGATGAAGACAAATGCCGCCAAACACACCAGCACACCCAACACGCTTGCCAGCGCAAGCGGCGCAGTGGAAAATGCGATGATGCCTTCCAGCGAATACAGAAACAGCTTCCAGAAGGACCACTTGGTCTCCCCTGCCACACGTTCGACGTTGACAAAAGGCACCCACTTGGTTTTGAAGCCAACCCAGCCGAAAATTCCCTTGGAAAAGCGGTTGTATTCACGCATGGATAAGATTGCGTCTACCATCGCGCGGCGCATCAGGCGGTAATCCCGCGCGCCATCGACAATATCGGCATCCGAAATGCGGTTGATCAGTTTGTAGAACAGGCGCGCAAAAAAGGAGCGGAGCGGCGGCTCGCCCTCGCGTGTGGTGCGCCGGGTGGCAGCGCAGTCATAGCCCTCTTCGGTAACGGCTCGGTACAGTTCGGGCAGCAGTGCGGGCGGGTCTTGCAGGTCGGCGTCCATGGTGGCGACGAAATCGCCGGTCGCGGCTTCCAGCCCGGCGAGCATCCCGGCTTCCTTGCCGAAATTACGAGAAAAAGAGACAAAACGCACGCGCTTGTCCTGCGCGGCAAGGCGGCGCAGAATGGGGAGCGTGCCGTCGCGCGAGCCGTCATCCACAAAGACAAACTCAAACGCGGCGTAGTCCATTTCCCCTGCCACACGGGTGATCTCCTGATAGAACAGCGGCAGCGCAGCTTCTTCGTTATAGCACGGCACAACAATGGAGATTTTAGGCATGTTCCTCCCCCTTTCCGATCAGCTGGTCCAGACCGAGCGACGCGCCGCAGAACAGGAAGAGCTGCGGCAGATAAGCATAACGCGGCTGCACTTCGATCAGCAAAAAGGCACAGAACGCGGCAAAGACGACAAAAAGCGGCAGATAGCACGCGGGTGTCAGCGTGCGGTGCCGTGCCCGGGCGACAAGGCCGAACACGGAAAGCAGCAACGCGCCGAAAAACAGCAGGCGATCCATCGTTTGGATGTTTTGATAGAGGATCGTCATGCTCTTGGTCAGCGTCAGATGGCCGAACGCCCAGTGCAGCGCATCGTCGCACCAAAGGAACTGGGTTTTCTGCACGATATGCAGCAGTAGGACCTTTGGTCCTGCGGACAGGCGCTCGGAGAGCAGTTCCTCCTGAATGGCACGGGTTTCGTCAGTGGGACGGTAATTTTCGTCAAAGGTGGGGGTAAGGCGGTTCCAGTCCTTGGTCGAATACGCACCTTTGGTGTCAAAATTGAGCCCAGTGATGAATTTCCAGGCGGGATATGCGTTTGCCGTGCCGTTTTCATTCAGTCCGCTGGCGCGCACGGCGGTGCTGGCTCCCGCGCCCAGTGCGGTATACAGCACCAAAAGCGCTGCACTGCCGCACAGGATGCGGCGTGTCTGTTGCGGGTGCCGGAGCCCGGCGAACACGGCGTAAGCCAGTGCGGCCACCACGATGATGATGCCCTCGCTGCGCAGCAGGTTACCGGCCTGTATGGAAACGCACGCCAGCACAAAGCGCCAGATGCCCAGCCGCTCGCAATCGCGGCAGCTGATCAGCCACAGCCCGAGCGTGAGGAAAAAGGCGGAAGCGATTTGATTGGTCAGCACGGTGTGCAGCGTCAGCGCGAAGGGGAAGACGGTCAACAGCAGCGCCATGGCCTGCGCAGCACATTCGCGCACATAGCCGCGCGCCATCCGGTACAGCAGGAAGACAATGCCTGTGCTGAGCAGCGCGTTGACCAACTTGAGGATTAACGGGTTATTCCAGATGGCAAGCCACATGGCCTGCCAGGCGACAAACACGCTTTGATACGCCCACAGGGAGAAATACATATTGTGTTGGAAGGAGGCGTCGCCGGACAGCAGTTCCTGCGCGGCGGTGTACATCAGCGAAAAATCGCTGATGATCGGCGGGCGCAAGACGGCAATCACGATCACCCGCAACAAAAAGCCGCCCAAGAGCAGCACCAGCGTGAAGTGCGGAATCGTGATGCGGCGCCGGAGCATCCAGACGGCGGCGCCGGCGGCGCAAACCGCTGCCAGATACCCGCCTGCCAGCAAAATGCAGGCAGCCGCAGCTGCCAAGCAGAGAATAAAAAACAGACGGAAAAAGCGATAAACACCAAGCATATGTGTCCCCCCATGGTTTCTGGCACGCCGAATGCGGTTGCCATTTCTGTTTCATTTTAGCACTTGGATTTTTTCTTGTAAAGAATGGCAGGAAAAGTCGAATGAATTAAGGAAATGAAATGAAGATGTAATATTTTTTGCCCTTGTGTCACGATTGTTACACTTTTCCGTCTCCTATTGAGGGAAATGGCAGAAAAGGATATAATTTAATCATTATTTGACCCAAGGATGGAAAAACATATGCTGAAAAAAACCATATCCGCCGTTTTTGTGGCGTTTATTATGATCATCGGCGCTGCGGCCGCGGGCACGATCTTTCCGGTGCAGTCCACGGATATTGACGGCATCACCCGGTATGGCTATCTGGACGAGGCGGGCCGTACGGTGCTGCCGTTTGCCTATGCCACTGCCGGGGAATTTGCGGACTGCGGTCTGGCGGCCGTCGAGAATGAAAAGTGGCAGACCGCGGTAATCGACCGGGAAGGCCATGTTGTGGTTGCGTATGCCGATGCGCCGGTGTCGGTGGATTTTTCGGATGACGCAATCGCATACCGCTATGCCGACCACAGCGTGTACTATACGCTGGATGGGAAGATGATTGGCTCGTATGCGGGGGCAGAGGGATTTTTTGAAGACGGCCTGCTGCTCTGCAAAAGCCCGGCATCCGACCGGTACTCCTATGTCACGCAGGAAGGGGAACCCGCATTTCCCGGGGAATTTATCGAAGCGGGCGCATTTTCCGGCGGTCGTGCGCTGGTGCGCACCACAGACGGGAAATACCTTGCCATTGACACCGCAGGGCAGACGCTGTATGCGCTGGAACAGGGGATCACCCCTTATTACATGACCATTTTCGGTGAGGATACCGTGGTTTTGTTTGACGGCACCAATCAGGCGCTGTATTCCCTGTCGCAGGGGAAATACCTGACCGAATTCCTTTACAAATCCATTTCCGAGTTTCACGACGGTGTGGCGATGGTGCAGCAGCTCAACCGCTGGGGGTTGATGGACACCACGGGTAAGCAGCTGATGGCGCCGACCTATTATTACCTGACCTACATGGGTGAGGGGCTGTATGCGGCCCGCAGTGCGGACGGCTCGGTTGCGGCGATAGATGTCAATGGGAATGTCGCATACCGCACGACAAGCTATGTCGGCGGATTCAATGAGCTGCATTATGGCCTTTCGTGGCATGGCATGGCGGATGGCAGCCTGATTTTCTTCAAAAAAAATGGCGGTTACTTTGCCAGCCTGAAAAATGCGGAAAACCCGACGCTGCTGAGTGAAAATGTTGTGCGCGTGACGCAGGACGGGACACTACGGTATATCAATCTGTCTACGAATACAGTACTGTTTGAACAGCCGAAGTCGTTTGACTTGGGCAATGGTATCACGGCAAAGACCGTACACTATGAAAAGTTTATGGGATTCCAGTCGGATGGCACCGAGCACGGCTGGAACGTGGATTTCCCGGAAATCAGCGGCCTGCCCGATGCAAAAGTGCAGAAGTCGATCAACGACGCAATCCGCTCCTTTTTCCTGAAGGGGCCGTCGGTCACAGCTGAGTATGAGGCGCTTGAGGGCAGCTATGGTGCGTCGGTGGAAGGTTCGGTGCTGGTGGTGTGGGCAAACTGCATCAGCGGCAAGGGCGCCGGTTCGTCGGTGTGGAATGACAGCTTGGCGTTTGACCTGCGGACGGGAGAACAGTATGCAATCAGCGACCTGCTGGATTCCGGCTATATCAATACCGTCAAGCAGCTATTGCCCGAGGAACATGCCATCTACCTATACAGCTTCCCGCGCATGAGCACCGAGGGTGTGACCTACTATTATAATGAATACGAAAGCGAGACGCGCCGCGCGTATACGGAAAGCTATCTGCTCACATTCGAACAGCTTTCGGATGTGGTCAACCGTGCGGGTGCCTGCTATACCGCACTGCAAACGCCGTATGTCAAGCTGTCGGAGACGGTGGCGGGCTTTTCGGATGTGAAAACGTCCCACTGGGCTGCCGCGTTTATCCAGAAGGTGATGGATGATGGGCTGATGCAGGGCGCAAACGGGAAGTTCCGTCCGGATGACCGGATTACACAGGCAGAGGTCTGCGCTACGATTGCACGCAGCCTGTCGCTCGACGCGGAGGGGCAGACCATGGACGGCCTTGCCGCAGACGCGTGGTATACCGAAGAAGTCAGCGCTGTCTGGGCTGCGGGACTGTTGGACGGTTTGGAGGAAACGTTCCAGCCGGGTGCGGTGATGACGCGCGCGGATGCAGCGCAGCTGTTTGCCAATATGCTGGTCAAGCAGGGCAGCACTCTGCCGGAGGAAAAGACGGTGACGGAAAAGCTTGCGGCGTTTTCCGATGCCGCAGCGATCCCGGCGGACCGTCAGGCAGCGATTGTGCTTTGTATGCAGAAAGGGCTGATACAGGGCTATACCGACGGCACGTTCCAGCCGCAGCGTGGATTTTCCCGGGCGGAATTTGCCAAACTGCTCACGATGATCTAACCGGTTGGCTTCCGGCCGCAAACCCTGTCCGATGGCGTTTGCGGCCTGTTGCGTTCGGTAAAATAACAGTACACAAATTGAAAAAACAATGGTAAAATAGGAATAACGAATCCAAAGAGGTGATAGGTGTGAAAAGATTTTTGTCCGCCGTGCTGGCGGCTGCCCTGCTTTTGTGCACGCTGCCGGCGGCGTTTGCCGCTTCCGACATTGAAAACCACTGGGCAAAACAATACCTGCTCGAAATGAACGAGCTGGGGGTCATCAACCCGTCCTCGGGGGGCCAATATACGCCAGACCAGGTGATCCGGCGCTGGGAGTTCATGCGGTATATCAACCGCGCGTTTGGCTTTACGGAAACGGCTCCGATCAGCTTTTCGGATGTCAGCAGCAATTCCCTTTACTATGAAACCGTGCAGATTGCGGTCAAGTATGGGTATATCAACGGTGTCGGCAACAACAAGATGAACCCGGAAGGCACGCTGACGCGTGAGCAGGCTGCCACCATTCTGGGCCGTCTGCATAAGTACACCCCGACGGCCAGCACGAGCAACCTGAACTTTACGGACAAGTCCGCCATCTCGGACTATGCTGTGCCGTATGTGGCGGAAGCGGTTGCAAATGGCTACATTAACGGCTATACCAACGGTAAATTCCAGCCGCAGGGCAACCTGAAACGCGGCGAGATTGCCAAGATCCTGTATTACTATCTCGGTTCTTCGCTGAAAACCTCCGGCAAGGCCTATACGGCCAGCGACCTGAATTCCAATCAGGATAATGTCACCATTTCCGCGCCCTGCTCGCTGTCCAATGCCAGCATTGACGGCAACCTTTACATTACGGAAGGCGTGCAGGCCGGCAGCGTCAACCTGAGCAACGTCAGCGTCAAGGGCAACATTATTGTCAGCGGCGGCAGTGTGACGCTGGACGGTGTGTCCGCGCTCAATATGACGGTTTGCAATTCGCTGGGCCTGACACCGCAGGTCATCTGCACGGGGGATACCAATATTGGCGAGACAGAGGTGCAGACTTCGGCGGCGCTGACCGAATCCCTGCTTTCGGCTTCGGCGGGCGGCTTTGCCGATCTGAATGTGACAGGCAAAAACCTTTCGGTGACGCTGGACGCCGCGGTTTGGAATGTGACCACGTCCGGCAGATGCTCGATCCTGACCACGGGCAGCACTTCGATCAGCGAACTGACGGCAAACAGTGAAACCTCGATCACCGGCGCCGGCTCGGTGCAGTCTGCTGTCTTCAACGTTTCCGGCTGTGAGCTGGTCATGAAGCCGGACTCCTACTCGCTGGCAAGCGGCGTGACTGCCGTTATCGGCGGCGAGTCGGTCTCTTCCGCGACAAGCGTTTCGGTATCGCCGTCTGCGGTTTCGATTGATATCAATAACCCGGATGCAATCGCCCATTCGTATGATTTTACCTTCAACGCCGACAAGAACGATCTCGTGCGTGTGACGGTGGACGGGAATGTGCTCGGTCTGGGCACGGATTACAACCTGCTGACCAATAAAAACGGCATCCGTCTGTACAAGGCCTATCTGACAACGCTCAAGGCAGGCGTATACACAGCAGAACTGCTGTTTGAGGACGGTTCCAAGGCTGCGATCGGCATTATGATCGGCAATTCCGCGCTCAACGCGGTCAGCCCGTCGGAAATGGTCTTTGATAAGTATAAAGAGTCGATCAATCACGCCAATGTTACCGTAACGGTCACATTGCCCGATGGTACCGACCTGACCTCGGTCAAGCTGGGCAGCACCATGCTGGAGCGCGGTGTGGATTATATCTTCAATACGGGCACCGGCTCCTGCACCTTTATGCTGGAGGCACTGGATAAAAAGACCAAGGGCACCTATACCGTGACCTTCGTGCCGACCAAGGGTTCCACGTTCACCTGCACGCTGAATGTGGTGGATACCACGCCGGTCAATAATGTTTCGCCAGCGGAAATGGACTTTGACGCCAACCCCAGTTCGGGCGGTTACGCAGACCTCACCGTTACGCTGAACACAGTGGACGGTGCAACGCTCAAGTCCATTCGTGCCAACGGTAAGATGCTGGAGAAGGACTGGCAGTATAGAACGTCGGACAACACGGTCACCATCAGCCGCTCTGCGATTGCCAGTGCAAATGTGGATGGCACGCCTTATGTAGATTTTACCTTCGTCATGTCCACCGGCAAGGACCCGGTGCTGCGGGTTAACTATGTGACGACGTATGCCTTGTCTGCCAATGTCATGGATGATCTTGGACTGCCGGTGCAGGGCGCGACCGTCACGTTTGCCCCCGCGAATGCCGAGACCGGTACTTCCACCCAAACCCTGTACACCGACGAGGATGGTAAGGCAACCGTTTATGTTCAGCGCGGCACATATAAGGTGACCGCAACCCATGACCGTTTCACCGCGCCGCTTTCGCAGACGGTGACCGTGTATTCGTCGAGTACGGTCAAGCTGACCGGTGAAATTCTGGAAACCGTGCAGATTGTTGTGACCAACGCATTGGGCGAACAGCTGTCCGGCGCAGTGGTCACCATCGGCGGCCAAAGCATCACCACCGGTGTGGACGGCACGGCTTCGTTCAGCCTGCGCCGCGGCAGTTATATGGCGCAGGTGGCCTGCTCCGGTTATCAGAACCAAACGATTGGGCTTTCTGTCACCGGCTCGGTACGCGAGCGTGTCACCATGCAGTGATATTTCCTGATTGCAAAATAAAATCCGTCCGGCAAACATGCCGGACGGATTTTTTTGATGTAGAAAACGGCTTATCCGCCTTTTTTGCAGGAATCGCGCAGGAACTGGATCACATCGCGCCGCGTGATAATCCCGCAGAACATGCCGCGCCCATCGGTGACGGGGACGAAGTTCTGCGCGGAAACCAGTTCAATCATATCCTCCATACGCGCGTCGATGCCAACCGACTGGTGTCGGATGCGCCGCGGCACTTCCCCGGTGGTCATCTGGTCCACCTGTTCCGGGGTATGGCTCAGCACTAGACGCAAAAAATCGCCTTCGGTGATCGTGCCGGTATAGCGGCCCTTATGATCGACCAGCGGGATTGCGGTAAACCCGCTTTTCATCATATCGTCGAGCGCCTGCCGCACGGGGCAGTCCGCGTTTAAGTATGAAACCTCGGCCTTTGGTTTGAGGAAAAAAGAAATATTCATTCTATGCCCTCCTTGTGGGTTCTGTATCTATTGTACGATGTGGGCTGGCTTTGGTCAACCGATTCTGGTCATTGATAACAGATTATTAACAATTTACAGGAGTATAATTGTATGTTTTGACGGCAAACTTGATCTTCACGGAAAAAAGTCTGCATTTGGCTTGACGAAAACTCTTTTAACTGCTAAACTGTAAAAGCGGGGTAGGTTTCACCTTCCCTTCACATGGAATTTACGCAGAAAAGGGGTTTTCACATGAAGAAGAGATTACTCGCCGCATTGATGGCCGGCGCAATGGCCCTGACCATGACCGCCTGCGGCGGCACGACCAACGATACCGCAAACACGGACACGAACGATGCGGCCGAAGGCGGCTCTGCTGGCAACTACAAGGTTGGCATCGTTCAACTGGTACAGCATGAAGCGCTTGATGCGGCGACGCAGGGCTTTCAGGATAAGCTGAAGGAACTGGTTGAAGCGGACGGCGGTTCGGTCGAATTTGACCCGCAGAACGCTTCCAATGATTCGGCCAACTGTGCGACGATCGTCAACGGCTTTGTTTCCAAAGGCGTTGACCTGATCATGGCAAATGCAACGCCGGCGCTGCAGGCGGCGCAGGCTGCTACCGCGGATATCCCGATCCTCGGCACCTCGGTTTCGGATTACGGCACTGCGCTGGGCATGTCCGACTGGACGGGCAAGACCGGTACCAACATCTCGGGCACGACCGACCTTGCGCCGCTCGACGGTCAGGCGGAGATGCTGCAGGAGCTGTTCCCGGATGCGAAGAACGTCGGCCTGCTGTATTGCTCGGCTGAGCCGAACTCTGCTTACCAGATTAACACCATCAAGCCGATTCTGGAAGGCATGGGCTACACCTGCACCGAGTATGCATTCACCGACTCCAATGATGTTGCATCCGTTGCGCAAAGCGCTGCGAATGCGAGCGACGTGATCTATATCCCGACCGACAATACCGCGGCTTCCTGCACCGAAGCGATTGCAAACGTGGTTCTGCCGGCCAAGATCCCGGTCATCGCGGGCGAGCAGGGCATCTGCTCGGGCTGCGGCGTTGCGACCCTGTCGATTGACTACTACGAGCTGGGTGAGATCACCGGCGAAATGGCGTATGACATTCTTGTGAACGGCTCCAACCCGGGCGACATGGAAGTGCAGCCCGCGCCGAACTTCACCAAGATGTATAATGCTGCCAACTGTGAGGCACTTGGCATCACCGTACCGGACGGGTACACGGCCATCGAGGGTTAAGCAGCAATAAAATGACAAAAAAACGCAAATGTCAATAGTAAATGCGAAAAAAATATAAAAAAATATATTTAGACCGTCAGGCGAGGGCCGCGAGGCATTCCCGGAAACAAATTTCAGCGGTTTTCCAGCCCAGTATTTCCCGCGGATAGTTGTTAAGCCAATCTTCCGCCCTCTTCACCGCGGCGGCGCTCACGGCTCCGAAATCCGTTCCCTTTGGGAACTTCCGGCGAATCATTTTGTTCTGGCATTCGTTGGACCCGCGTTCGTAAGAGGAATACGGGTGGCAGAAATAGGCCGTCGTCCGCCTCCGCCCCTTCCGCACGGCGGACCGTTCCAGCCGCTCCACGTCGGAGAATTCCCCGCCGTTGTCAAACGTGATCGTCTGGAACGCCTTTGCGAAAAGGTCTGCGCCGAATCTCCGTTCGATCTGGTCCAGCGCCTTTATTACGCTGTTCGCGGTCCGGTCCTTGATTCTTGCAATAATTTCCCATCGGGTCAAACGCTCTGTCAGTACAAGCAGGGCGTTTGACCCGTCTTTTTTGCTGTAAACCGTGTCACCCTCCCAATGGCCGAACGTGGTTCGCTGGTCCACTTCCTCCGGGCGCTTGTCAATACTCTTCCCGTTTTGCCGCTTCCCGGTCTTTTTCACAGTTCGATAGCGCCGGGCGCAAGTTCAATCGTGCTGTCGTCTCCCGCGTCCACCTGCGCTTCCTCCGGTATGATTTCGCCAAACCCTCCGTCGCTGGACGTGGATTCCTTTTCGATGAATACCGTGAACATACCGGAAACCACAGCGGCCACAAGTTCCGCGTCTGTGTATCGGCCTAATTGTTTCAGCGCCTCGATCACCGGGGCAAGGAACGGCAC